>DBEXMY010000048.1:0-8676 GCA_048168905.1 Collinsella sp.
GACACGCCGAGGTCGCCGCGGACGGGTTGATATAGGGAGAGGGCCTGACCCCATATCGTTGTGGCCAGGCCCGATTTTGCCTCTTGACAATGTCCTGCTCATATTAAAAGGAACGTCCCCAAGTGCCGGCAGTTTGGGACGGTCATTGTTGACGAGAATCGGGCGCAGCGCCAAAGGCCCCGTTGGGCGAAATGTCGAACGGGAAGGTGCCGCAGCGATTGAACGCGGCGATAAACATGCGGATGGCGTTGGACGGCGTGGTGCCCACGAGCTGGGTTGCCGCCGCGAAGGCCGCCTTTTCCTCGGGCAAGACCTTCGCGACAACCGGGGTCATGTGTTCTGCCATGGCGCTTCCTTTTTGAAACGACGGTGATGCGGATAGATGCGGGCCACGCGGCTGGGCGACGGGCTGTGAAGGCAACCCGATTGGCCCGCATCTGGAGTTTGTTTCTACGGCGTTGGTATTACTTGGTATTCCTAAGTATTACCCCGCAGATAGAATACCATACCCGGCCCTATGGAGACGGAGAAAAACGGATCATTTTGTTGCTGGGTAAGTATTTAGAGCGTGATGATGTCCGAGATATTGAGGGCCCGAGCGTCAGCGAAATCGTGCGTGGCAAGCAACAGCATGCGGCCGTCGAGCAAGTCGAGCACGACCTCGGCGCATGCGTCGCGCGCAGCGATGTCTAGACCGGTAAAGGGCTCGTCCAGAATCACTGCGCCGCCCGGGCACAGCAGGGCTCGGGCAATCTCGACGCGACGACGCTGCCCACCCGAGAGCTCAGCCACGCGTGCATGCACATCGATCCCCGGTACCAGCAGGCGCAACAGGGCTGCGGCACTCGAGGCATCCACGCGCGCGTCGGCGCACACCAGCACATTATCCAAGGCAGAAGCGTCCTCGACCAGGCACACATCCTGAAACACCATGGAGCACGGCGCGCACTCGCCCGCCGCCAGCGCAAGCAGCGTCGACTTGCCCACGCCCGAAGCGCCCATCACGCAGGTGCGCCCACCAGCAGAAACGCGAAGTACCAGTCCATCGAGCGCCGGCGCCCAGGGCGCTCGGTCGCCCACGGCGAGCGCAAGCTCCGCAGCAGCCCTGCCGCCAGCAGAGCCGCCCGCACGTCCGCGACTACCACACCCATGCGCCCGCACGGCAGCGCGCCACGCTACGGGCCCCGAAACCCGCAGCAGCCACACCAGCACACGCTCGCACGCCCACGAGGCGGCAACGACCAGCACGGTCCACGCCAGCAGGTCAGCCGTCTCGATGAGCAGCTTCGCCTGATAGATGCGTTCGCCCACGGTGCCCGTCGCCATGCCGATGAGCTCCGCCGCCACGCCGGCCTTCCAGCTCATGCCAATCACGGCGCGGGAACACGAAAGCACAAACGGCAGGACCTCGCGCCAGGTGTGGGCGCAAAACAGACGCCAACCCCGCACGCCATGCAGACGAAACATCTGCTCAAGTGGCTTATCCGCTTGCGTCAAACCCTCAACCAGCGAAAAATACACGCCCGGCAGCGCCATCAAAAAGACCGCCGCAATGCTCACGCGCGCCGACCCCAACCAAATGAGCAGCAGGACCACCACGCAGGCAACCGGTGTCGCCTTAACAAACGAAAGCGCCGGCGCCACCAGGCGGGCAAACGTTCGCGACCGCACCGAGGCCCCCGCCAGCACACCGCCGCACACCGCGGCAAGCGCCAAACCGCCTAGAATCCGCGCACCCGAGCCCGCCAGAATCGCCCACGTGGCGGCATCGCACACCAGCCGTAGCAACGCCACCACAACAGCGCCCGGCCCCGGCAAAATCAACGGCTGCGCCACCAGCGCCGCCGCGAAGACCCACACGGCAAGCCAAAAGGCGGCAACGGCACCTGCTGCCGCCACCGCCTTCATACGCTCTGCCATTTGTCGAGCAAACGCACGCACGGGCTACTCCATGTAGTAGAAATCGTCAGCCGGGAGCTTTCCGCCCACGGCGCTCGCGTCCGCATCGGCCAGCACCTGCAGGTACCCACCGAGCGCCGCCTTCATATCCTTCCCCGTCTGGCACACGAGCATGCACCCGGGAATCGCCTTTTCGGCAATCGCGGCGTTATCGACGATACCCGCATCGACCACGGCCTGAGCCCAGTCCGCCGGCGCCGCGTTCACGGCCTCAACGCTCGCAACATGGCAGCTCAGGAATTCCGCCACGACCTCGGGATGCTCCTCGGCAAAGGCACGGCGCACCACGGTCACGCCCGTCAGCAGGCGCGAACCCGTGTCACCTGCCAGCTCATCCCACACATCGGTCAGACTTACCGGAGCCGACAGCCTGCCTTCGCTCTTTGCGATGGCAGCGGTCTTGAACGGCTCGGGCAGCACGCCCACGGCAGAAGGATCGGCAAGCAGGGCCGACAGCACCTCGGTGGGCTCGCTCTTAAACTCAAGCGCCACCTGGCCGGCCAGGCCCGCGCGCCCCAGCAGGTAGTTCATGACGTACTCCGGCGTGGTGCCCTGCCCGTCATATAGACGGTATGGCCCGCCAGATCGCCAAACGAGGCCACACTCGCGTCGCCCGTCACCACGTTCAGCACGCCCAGCGTGTTGATGTCGATGACCTGCACCGCGCCCTCGGTTTTGTTGTAGAGCACGCTCGCCACGTTGGCCGGCACCAGGGCAATGTCGATATCGCCCTGAATGACCTTGGGCACAATCTCGTCAGCGGCGGTGTTGATCGCAAAGTCGAACTCATTGTCCGTCTCGCCATCGGCAGCCTGGTCCATAAACTGCACCAGACCGATCGAGGTCGGCCCCTTGAGCGAGGCGACGTGCACCTCGACCGGCTCTGCGGCAGCACCGGCGCCGTCCGTGGCAGCCGAGCCCGCGGCGGACCCGGCCCCGGCAGCCCCGCCGCCACAGCCCGCGAGCGCAAGCGACAGGGCGCCCGCGGCGAGCGCCGAGGCAAACCCCCGGCGCGACATCTCAACATCAAACGCGCGCATCGCTAGCATGCCTCCTCGTTAGGCATCGCCCATGCGTGATGGTCGGTATGCAGCAGCTCCTCGGCCAGCGGCGAAAGCGGCTCGCCCAAGAACTCGCGGTAGCACGCCTGGACATCGGGGTTCTCGTGCGAGAAGCGAATGTCCGCAGCGGCGTCCAGGCCCCACAGCACCTGACCGCGCTCGGCTGCCAGCTCGCAGCCGTCGTGGATGGGCTGACCGCCGCCACCGACGCAGCCGCCCGGGCACGCCATGACCTCAACGAAGTCATAGCTCACGCGGCCGTCGCGAATCGCGTCGAGCAGGCGGGCGGCGTTGCCCAGCCCGTGTGCCACGGCGACGCGCACCTTGGTGCCATCGATATCGGCCACGGCCTCCTTCCAGCCGTCAAGTCCGCGCACGTCGGTAAAGAAATCGGCGTCGGGGTTCTTGCCCGTCACCAGGTAATAGGCCGAGCGCACGGCAGCCTCCATCACACCGCCCGTGGCGCCAAAGATCACACCCGCGCCCGTGCCAAAGCCCAGCGGCGTGTCGAGCGGCTCCTCAACCAGCGTATCCACGCTCACGTGGCTCGCGCGGACCATGCGCACCATCTCGCGCACCGTCAGTGCAACGTCCACATCGGGCGTGCCGTCCTCGCCCACCATGCTCGGCAGCGCGCACTCGGCCTTCTTGGCCGTGCACGGCATCACGGACACCACAAACAGATGCTCGGGCTCCACGCCCAGCACCTTGGCGTAGTAGGTCTTGGCGATGGCGCCGAACATCTGCTGCGGCGACTTGGACGTGGACAGGCTGTCGACAAACTCGGGGTAACGCGCCTTCACAAAGCGTACCCAGCCCGGGCAGCAGCTCGTAAACATGGGCCAACCGCGGCTGTCGCCCTCGCCCTTGGCGGCCTTACCCAGGCGCTCGAGCAGCTCGGAGCCCTCCTCCATAATGGTGAGGTCGGCCGAGAAATCGGTGTCGAACACGTACTCAAAGCCAACGCGGCGCAGTGCGCAGGCCAAGCGCTCAACGGTGGCCTCCTCGCGAGATATGCCGAGTTCCTCTCCCCAGGCGCTACGCACGGCCGGCGCAATCTGCACCAGCACGATCTTATCGGGATCGGCGAGAGCATCGAACACGGTCTCGGTATCGTCACGCTCGCGCAGGGCGCCCGTCGGGCAATGCGTGATGCGCTGACCGCACGCGACGCAATCGGTCTTGCCGATCGGCGCACGCCCGCGGGTGCCCACGGCGGTATGCGTGGCGCGGTTGGTCAGGTCCCAAATCCCTAAGCCTTGCACGCTCTCGCACACCTTGATGCAGCGCATGCATTTGATGCACTTGTCGTTATCGCGGATGATGGGGAAATCGAAGTCCCAGCCCTCGCGCGCCAGGTGCTGCTCGTACGGCAAATAGAAGATGCCCAGGTCGTTGGCGATGGTCTGCAGGTTGCAGTTACCACTGCGCACGCAGCTCGTACAGCGCGAATCGTGCTGGGACAGCAGCAGCTGCACGTTGGTGCGACGCGCCTCACGGGCCTTGGGGCTGTTGGTGTGGACCACCATGCCGTCGAGCACGTAGTTGTTGCAGGCGGCGACCAGCTGGTCGCAGCCCTCAACCTCGACCACGCACACGCGGCAACCGCCGATCTCGTTTAGATCGCGCAGGTAGCACAGGGTGGGAATCTGGATGCCGGCGGACTTGGCCGCGTCCAGGATCGTGGTGCGCTCGGGCACCACGACCTCGCAATTATCGATAGTGAGCTTGACCATGTTGTGCGCTCCGTTTTCGCTGTTGTCGCCGACGGTGGTTTTGTTGAGCTCTACCATTCCAGGTTCCTCCCTCCGCGGAACGCGCCAAAGCCAAAGTGGTCGCAACGCAGGCAGCGGCTTGCCTCCTGGCGTGCCTCCTCCTCGGTAAGGCCCTGCTCGACCAGATTCCAATCGTGGATGCGCTCGCCGGCCTCGCGCTCGCCCAGCTCGCAGCGGCCGCACTCGTGCTTGCCCTTAAACTGCACGGTCGGCAGCTCCACGTCGAGCTTAATCTTGTGGTCGAAGCCCAGGTAGCGGTCGATATTTGCCGAAGCAACGCGGCCGGCGTTGATGGCCCGGATGACGGTGGCGGGGCCGGTCTGGCAGTCGCCGCCGCTAAAGAGGCCATCGAAGTTGGGCACGGCGCCATCCGAATCGGTGACCACGCAGCCCCACTTACAGGCGATGCCCATGTCCTCAAACGGCTTGGAATCGATGTCCTGGCCAATGGCCACAAACACGCGCTCGCAGGGAATGACGCGCTCGGGCGTGGCGGCGGCACGCGGGGCCGGACGCCCACGACGGGGCTCGCCAATAATCTGCGGCTGCACGCGCAGGCCACTCACGCGACCTTCCTCGCCCGTCTCAATAGCGAGCGGTGCGGTGAGCTCCAGAACCTCGCAGCCCTCGGCCTGGGCGCCGGCAATCTCGGCATCCTGGGCCGTCATGTCGCAGATGCGACGGCGGTAGACGATGCTCACCTTTTCGGCACCGCAGCGCACGGCAGAGCGCGCCACGTCCATGGCCACATTGCCGCCGCCGATGACGCACACGCGCTGGCCGCTCAGGTCGGGCAGCACGTCGTCGCCGATGGCACGCAGCATCTTGACGGCCGACTCCACGCCGGGCGCCTCTTCGCCCGGAAGGCCGAGCTTCTTATCGCTGTGGGCGCCAATGGCCAGATAAACGGCATCGAACTCGTCGCGCAGGCGGGCAAGCTCCTCACCATTGACGGAGTGGTCGAGTTCCACGTCGATGCCGGCGCTCAAGATCCAGTCGATCTCGGCCTGCAGGCGCTCGCGCGGCAGACGGTAGCTGGGAATGCCATAGCGAAGCATGCCGCCCAGGCGGCGGCGCTGCTCAAAGATGGTCACCTTATGGCCCATCACGGCCAGGTAGTAGGCGCAGGAAAGGCCGGCCGGGCCTCCGCCAATCACGGCGATGCGCTTGCCGGTGTTGTCGGCCACGCTGGGCTTGTAATCGTTAAGGTCGCTGTGCTCAACGGCAAAACGCTTGAGGGCGAGGATGTTCATGGGGTCGTCGACCATGCCGCGACGGCAGTGCATCTCGCAGGGATGCTCGCACACCAGGCCGCAAACGAGCGGCAGCGGGTTGTTCTTGCGGATGACCTTGACGGCATCGGCATAGCGGCCGGCCTCGACCAGCGAAATGTAACCGGGAATGTCGACGTGCGCCGGGCAGCCCGAGACGCACGGGACGCGGGCCTCGCGGTCAAAGCCACAGGAGTGCTCGCGGATGTGGTGCTCAAAATCGTCACGGAAACCGCGGATAGCCGTAAGCGCCATGGCGCCGGCCTCGTAGCCGATGGCGCAGTCGCTCGAAAGATAGATGGTGCGGGCGGTGCGCTCGATCAGGTTGAGCGTGGACTCGTCGGCGCGGCCCTCGAGCACATCGGCGAGCAGGTCGCTCAGCGCGCTCAGGCCCACGCGGCAGGGCGTACACTTGCCGCAGCTCTGGGTGGAGCACAGGTTGACGAGCGCTGCCGTAAACTCAACGGGACACGGGGCGAGCGAGCTCACCGCCAGACGGCGCCCGAGCGCATCGTGCAGGTCGTCCATGACGGCCTGAGCGTGGCTGCGTTCCATTACGTGCAGTCGTGCCATAAGATCCCCTCTCATGTGGCAGCCCGGAGGCGAGGCCGGGCGAAAATGCTACACGCACAACACTGACCTAAAAAGTTGTTAGGTCTCCACACGGTTCGGCAGGCGGTATAAAATGTCACCCTCAGCGGTGAAATAGAACATTACCGCAGATAAATGCCATATTTGATAAAACGCGTTACCAAATGACAATGCCCCGCCCACGCAATCACGTGGACGGGGCATTGCTCCAGGTATGCGGTCAGCGACCCTGTTGCTTTTACTTAAGCTCGGGCCAGTAACCCTTGTTGGCCTCGATCATGTCGTCGAGAACCTCCTTGGCGACCTTCATCGACGGCACGGTCTTGTTGAGCGTAAAGGCCTTAAGCGCCTTCTCGTACGAGCCCTCGATCGTAGCCTCGACAATGAGCTTCTCGGAGTTCAGCTGCTGCATCATGAGGCCCTGCTGGAACAGAGGAATGTTGTCGCGACTGATGACCTCGGGGCCGTTCTTGCCAATGTAGGCAGGCAGCTCGACCATAGCGTCGTAGGGCATGTTGGGGATAGCGCCCTTGTTCTCGCAAATGACCAGGAAGCGCTGCTTGGTGTCGTTCTTCAGAGCGATAGCCAGGTCGGCAATCCAGTCGCCGTGGCTGCCCGCATAGAACGTGCTCTCGTCGATCTCGCCCGTCTTCTCGTAGTGATCGATGCCGTCGAAGAGGTTCTTCTCGCGCGTCTCCTCAACCTCGTTAGCACGGGTGCGCTCGGGGTTGGAATGCTCGACGAACTCCTTCTGCTGCAGGTAGTAGTTCAGATACGTGTTGGGCAGGTACTCCGGGAAGCACTCCATAATCTCGTACTCGCCCTTCCAGACGTAGTACCAGCTGCCCTTGGTGTGACGGTTCTGCTCGGGATGCTCGTCGGTGGCCTCCTCGGGCTTCTTTGCCATGAGCGAGCCCATGCCCTTGAGGTAGGAGTCGGGCAGCAGGATCTGGTGCTCCTTGATGTACTCGCGCAGCTGCGGGAGCACCTCCTCGCCCTTGTGGCGGATCGAGGTGAACCAACCAAAGTGGTTGAGGCCAAAGTAATCGTACTCGACATCCTTCTTGTCGATATCGAGCGCGGCGCAAACCACGTCGATGATCGCGATCGGCATGTCGCAGATGTTGATGATGCGAGCGTTGGGACGCAGCACACGGCAGCCCTCGGAGACGATGGCAGCAGGGTTGGAGTAGTTGAGAATCCAGTAGTCCTTCTTGGCGTACTTCTCAACGTCATCGATCAGCTCGACCATGGGGAAGATGGTGCGCATGCCGTAGGCAAGGCCGCCGCAACCGCAAGTCTCCTGGCCCACGCAGCCGTGACGCAGCGGAATCTTCTCGTCCTGCTCGCGCATGGCGTAGCCGCCCACGCGCATCTGGGCAAACACGAAGCTCGCGTCGGTAAAAGCCGTCTTTTTGTCGGTGGTCACCGTGAGCTTGATGTCCAGGCCGAGGTCCTCGTGCAAAATCCAGTCCACGAGCACGCCGACCTTGCGCTGGCGCTCCTCGTTGATGTCGTACAGACGAATCTCGTCAACGTCGAGCTCGTCCTTGCGCAGGGCGATGGACTTGACGATGCCGGGGGTAAAGGTGGATCCGCCACCACACAGAGTAATGATCATTGTTTACTGCTCCTTCTCAATTGCGTTTTCGACCTTGTCGCGCATCTCGGCGACCTTCATGCCAAAGATGATCTGGATATTATTGCCGTTGCGGTTGATGCCGCTGTTGGGCACGTGGTTGATGAGGTCCTCATTGATGAGGTCCGGGTTCTTAACGTTCACGCGGAGACGCGTAAAGCAGTTCTCGAGCTCCTCGATGTTGTCCTTGCCGCCAAGACCTGCGACCAGGTCGGCAATACCTGCATCGACGCCCTCTGCGGGAGCCGCGGCAACGGCGCCCTGCTTCACTGCGACAGACGCGGCGGCCTCGCCCTCGGCAACGGACTCGGCGAGCTCGGACTCCTCCTCGCGGCCAGGCGTGTGGAGGTTGAGCTTCTTGATAAGGAAGGTGAAGAGGA
>DBEXMY010000049.1:0-3370 GCA_048168905.1 Collinsella sp.
CGCCGTGTACAATGCGCCGCTCAGCAGCGCATGCAACCACGGCATCGCGAAGGGCAACCCCAACGAGGTCTACCTGCGCTATCCGCGCTCTCCCTTTGCCGACCAGTCCGGTGACGCCGGCTTCACCCGCACGCCGAGCGATGACGCGTGCGCCTACACCTGGGGACTCAGCCTCATCAAGCGCTCAAGCTCGGACGATAAACCGCTCGCGGGCGCCAAATTGCGCATCATCGATGACCGCGGGCGCATCCTAACGACCGACGGCTCGTGGTCGACGGATGCCGACGCGTGCGTCACCACGGGCGCGGATGGCCATGTGGAATTGAGCGGTGTTGACGCGGGTGTCTACACCGTCGAGGAGGTCGCGGCTCCCAAGGGCTACACCGCCTCTGAAGGCAAACGTACGGTGACGGTTACGGCCGAGGGATTGGACGTTAAACAGGTTGCAGTCGCGAAGCCCAAGGTGACCGTGTCGGCCGAAAGCCCTCTGCGGGTTGATACCGCCGATGCCGGGACGGGTTCGATTGAGCTGTCGGTGCTCAACACCCCAAGCAAAGAAGCAAGTCGAGGCTTTATGCCCTCGACGGGAGATAGAACGTTGGTGCTAGTGGCGGTTTTGGCTGCCATCGGAGTGACGGTTATTGTTGTCGCGCTCGTCATCAAGCGGGGAGGAGGTCGCCGTGAAAAATAATTATCCCCCCTGCTCAATGGCGAACTGCCTCCGTAGCGAGTGACGCGCAGGCCTACCGACCTGATGATCATTGGTTTTGAAAAAGTTACTAGAGAACCTTCCATGAAAAGCGGGGCACCCGGTCGATATGACCGAGTGTCCCGCCTCGTTTGGTGCAAAGTAACCTGACCCCTTTGCACCACCACAAAGGTGCCTGGCCCCTTTGTGGTGATCGGCTGCTAGGCGGTGGGGAGTTCTGGCGTGTTCGCCGGCTGCTGCGGCTTGAGGTGGGCGTTGTGCCAGATGATTTGGATGATGTAGCCGAGCATAAAGACAAAGGCCACGCCGCTGATGAAACTGCCTACGAGGGGAAGCCCCGTGAGGGCGCCTGCGATTACGCCACCAACGGCTGCCATGGCGTAGCGGTTCTGGCTGTGTCCGACCATGCGTGCAATCGCGCACCCTGCAAAGGCATTCGACACCAGCGCGATGCCAATGACACCGCACATGAGGGCTCCGGCAAGCGACAGACCGGCGATAGAGATAATCAGCAGTAGGACGGCGGGGACGATAGCAATCGTGCCCAGAAGACCGCTCACCCACAGGGGCATGGGGCGCTGGTGGAGCATACCGGCGGCGCTGGCAGTCGCACGCGGAAAGACGAGCTCGAGCAGCAGGGCGACAAAGCAGGTCGAGAGTGCCGCGGCGACGATACCGCCGATGACATCGTTAACGGTGGAAGTATCCTCGTTCTCGGTGCGGTCGATCTTGAGTGCGCCGACCTCGGCTCCCGCGGCGCGCTCGGGGTCCTCGGAGACGTGCGCGTTCACGGTGCCGGTGATGTGGGCGTTCTTGCCCAGGATGAGCTTGTCGGCCCAAACCTCGACATCGCCATCGACGGTGCCGTCGATGGTTACCGTATCGCCCGCGAGCGCTGCCGACTTGGTGGAGCCTCGCAAGGCAACCGTCTCGCCTATCGCGTAGAAACAGTTAGCGGTGCTGTCGGAATTGAGAACGACATGCTGGCCAGCAACGGTCACGCTGCCATCAACCGTGGTCTTGGCAATGTCGATGGTGCGTGCCGCCAGACGGACGGCGCCGCCCACCGTGCAGTCGCGAATTGAGAGGGTATCGCCCGCGGCGATGATATCGCGGTCGATGGAGACATCGTCCAGTTCGAGACTCTGACCGGCCCAATACAGGTCGCCCTCGACACCGGACGGATTAGAGTCGTTGTCGGTTGCAAGTACGTTGCCTGCCGTGTCCGTGCCGGCAAATGACGCCGTGGGAAGTGCGGCGAGCGCCAGCGCGATGAGCGCGAATAGGATGGTGATGCGGCCCCACGCTTTACGGCGCTGGGTCGACGGGAATTGATTGCGGGACATAGTGAATCCTTCGTCAGATGCTCGATATGCACTTAACAGGGTACCCAACGCGCGGGCGCTCTAAAAGAACCTCTCGGTTGCATTTCGAAGGATGGGCCCGCGCCACCTATTTTTTGCGGTGCAAAAAGTGTGCGATGTCTTCCTCGGTGGGGCTTTTGATGTCAAAGCGCAGCGACAGCCAGCGCAGACCCATGGTCACGACAACGCATACGACCAGCGCGGCGACATTGCTCATGATGCCGCTCATAACGAGACACACATAGCTTGTCGATCCGGCGATGGCGGCGATGGCATAAAAGTTAGTACGTTGGAAAATGCCCGGAACCACGCCCATAAAGCCGTCGCGCAACATGCCGCCGCCCACCGCGGTAAAAAAGCCCATCATGATGCATACCGCCGGTGCAAAGCCGTAGACCAGCGCCTTGTCCGCTCCGGTGGCGGCATAGATGCCGACCGAGATGATGTCGAGCAGGGGAATGAGTTTTTCGGGTTTGTCGACGATTGCCGGGAAAATGTAGATGATGGCTGCCGTGGCGATGGAAAGCGGCAGTGCCATCGGCTGGTTGAGGATGTAGACGTTGCCCACCTGCAGCGTCATATCGCGCAAAAGACCGCCGCCCAGACCGCAGACCACCGCGAGCGCGACCGCGCCCACCAGGTCGAGCTTGTGCTCGCGCGCAACCAGTACACCCGAGATCGATGCAGCGACAACAGCGAACATCTCGAGCCAAAACGGAATAGCGACCATGGCATCCGATGCATGTGAGGTAATGGTCATAGCGGCGACGACGGGCAAGATGGGGTCCTTTGGGTTACGGATTTTGACAATGCCCGTACATAGTACATGTTCGGTGCCGATTGCGACCCTATTGCTCGGCAAACGGTCGGGACTGGGTACGGTCATAGGTTCCATGTTTGGGGATCCGGGTTGATGCCGAACGCGATGGGGGCGTGGCTGAATAGGAGGGATGTCCAAATTTTGAGTGGAGCTCAAAATTTATCCGGTCGGCTTGCGCCGACCGCGCTGCGCTAAAAACGCGCCACTGGCGCGTTTTCTTTACGCTTTGCGCCCTGGCGGGTTCGAATCCCTCCTCCTGCGCGTAATTGAAATGTGCCCAAAAAGAAAAAAGCCCCATTACTGGGGCTCATACCATCTAATGGCGGAGGAGGAGGGATTCGAACCCTCGTGACCTTATACAGGCCAAACGGTTTTCGAGACCGCCGCATTCAACCACTCTGCCACCCCTCCGCGTGGGGTAAAAACACAGCAGGCTCGAGGCCTGCTTTGGAATTAACTGGCGGAGAGTCAGGGATT
>DBEXMY010000050.1:0-6429 GCA_048168905.1 Collinsella sp.
TAACGTGCGGCATCGTGGATACTGGGTTCACGCCGCTTCAAGTTGTTAACGTACTCATAACGACGCAAAACTCCCCTGTGCGCGCCAAGGAAAGGACCCCCATGACCACGCCCGACGAAAAGACATTCGCCACGCTCACCAAGCTGTTTGAGGAGGAGTTTGGCCCCATCGGCGATCGCCAGGTGCTCTATGTGCACGCGCCCGGCCGTTCCGAGATCAGCGGCAACCACACCGACCACGAGGGCGGCCACGTTATCGCCGGCTCGCTCGATGTCGCTGTCGACGGCATCGCCGTGGCAACCGACTCCAACAAGGTCCGCGTTGCCGACGAGGGCTATCCCACCTTTGAGATCACGCTCGACACGTTAGACGTTCAGGAGTCCGAGAAGGGCACGTCCGCAAGTCTCGTTCGTGGTATGGCCCACGAGATCGCAGCCCTGGGCGTTGAGCCCCACGGCTTTGATTTCGCCTTCACCTGCTCCGTTCCCTCGGGCGGCGGCCTTTCCAGCTCCGCTGCCGTCGAGGCCGCATACGGCCGCGCCATGGAGACGCTCTGGGGCGCGCCCGCCATTGAGCCCGTCACGCTCGCTCAGATGAGCCAGCGCACCGAGAACAACTACTACGGCAAGCCCTGCGGTCTGATGGACCAGGCCGCTGTGTGCCTGGGCGGCCTCGCCTACATGGACTTTGAGGATCAGGCCCAGCCCAAGACCCAGAAGCTCGAACTCAACTTTGAGGATCACGGCTATGCGCTCGTGCTCGTTAAAGTGGGCGCCGATCACGTGGCCGCCACCGACGACTACGCCGCTGTTCCGCGCGAGATGCAAGACATCGCCGCCGAGTTTGGCAAGGCACGCCTATGCGAGGTCGATGTTGCCGACTTTGACGCCAAGCTCCCCGAGCTGCGCGCCAAACTGGGCGACCGCGCCTGCCTGCGCGCCGTTCACTACTGGTACGAAAACGGCCTGGTCGACAAGCGCTGGGCCGCTCTTAACGCTGGCGACATCGACCAGTTCCTGGTCCTGACGCGCGAGTCCGGAGCCAGCTCTGCCATGTACCTGCAGAATGTCGTTGCCAAGCTGGGCTCCGAGCAGCCTTCCATGTATGCCCTGGCGCTGGCCGAGCACGTACTCGACGGCCGCGGTGCCGTCCGCATCCACGGCGGCGGCTTTGGTGGCACCATCCAGGCCTTCGTGCCGCTCGACCTGGTCGATACCTTCATCACAAAGATGAACGGCTGGCTGGGCGAGGGTTCTGCCCGCCACTACGCAATTTCTGACAAGGGGGCTTATGCGGCATGGCTGTAATGACTGATGTGCGCGAGGCCGCGCAGGGCCTGATTGAGTATGCCATCCACCGATCGATGATCGGACAGGACGATCGCATCTGGGCATACAACACCATTCTGGAGTGCATCGGCGCCACGGGCCCCGCACTCGACATGGCCTGGGCGCTCAAGACTGAGAAGATTTCGCTCTTGCACCCCGATACACTCCCCGATTTTGACCTAGAGGGCACGCTTGCCGCGCTTTCCGAGGCTGCCGTTGCCAACGGCGCCGCCGAGGACACGGCATCGGGCCGCGATCGCATCGCCATGCGCATCATGGGCGTGCTGATGCCGAGGCCTTCGGTTGTAAACGAGGAATTCAACGGCCGCATGGGCGTCAACGAGCCCCGCGCTGCGACCGACTGGTTCTACGGCCTGTGCTGCGACGCCGGCTACGTGCGCCGCGCCGCCATCGCGCGCAACATCAAATGGAGCGCTTCCACCAACTGGGGCGACCTGGAGATCACTATCAACCTGTCAAAGCCCGAGAAGGACCCGCGCGATATTGCCGCAGCCGGTGCCGCCAAAAACACGGGCGAGAAGTATCCCGCCTGCCAGCTCTGCATCGAAAACGAGGGCTATCCCGGACGCTCCGCCGCGGCCGACGGCGGCGCTCATCCCGCCCGTCAGAACCTGCGCATTATCCCCATTGAGCTCGACGGCGAGCGTTGGGGCTTCCAGTACAGCCCGTACGCGTACTTTAACGAGCACTGCATTGCCATGAGCTCCGAGCATCGCCCGATGCACGTCGACCGCAAGGGCCTGACCTGCCTGCTCGACTTTGTGGACCTGTTCCCGCACTACTTTATCGGCTCCAACGCCGACCTGCCCATCGTGGGCGGCTCGATTCTGTCGCACGACCACTTCCAGGGTGGCGCGCACGAGTTCCCCATGATGCATGCCACCGAGGTCTCGCAGTTTGGCGTGCCCGGCTTTGACCAGGTCACCGGCACTGTGCTGCAGTGGCCGCTTTCGGTGCTGCGCCTGCGCTCGCATGACCGCGCTCAGCTGCTCGACGCTGCCGAGAAGATTATCCTCGCCTGGCGCGAGTGGACCGACGAGTCCGTGGGTGTCATCGCGCACACGACCGACGGCGTGGCGCACAACACCGTGACGCCCGTCATCCGCCGCGTCGACTCCCGCGGCAACGCCGGTGGCGAGATCTACGAGGCTTACCTGGCACTTCGCTGCAACATTACGACCGACGAGCATCCGCTGGGCGTGTTCCACCCACATGCCGAGTATCACCACATTAAGAAGGAGAACATCGGCCTGATCGAGGTCATGGGCCTGGCCATTCTTCCGCCGCGCTTGGTTCCCGAGCTTGGCGCCGTTCGCGAGCACCTGCTGGCGGCCAAGGTCGATGCCAGCTACGATCTTGCCGCCGCGCTCGAGGGCGACGACCTTTGCCGCAGCCACGCTGCATGGGCCCTGGATGTCTATGGCCGTCGCGCCGATGAACTTACGGCCGACAACGCCATCGACATCCTGCACGAGGAGGTCGGCGTGGTGTTTGGCCACGTGCTCGACAACGCCGGCGTCTTTAAGTGGGACGAGGCGGGACGCGCCGCCCAGCAGCGCTTTATCGACTCACTGTAATGATCCCTTGGGGACGGAGGAAAACGAATCATTTCGTCTTCAAGACAACGGCGCCCGCCGGCAACATCGCCGACGGGCGCCGTTTTTGAGTGTAGTCATTGGGGACGTTCTTAAACGACTAGTCATTAAAGAACGTCCCCGACGACTAATGACTCGAGCGTGGAAAATCTCCCACTTTGAGCTCGTATGGGCACCAAAAGCGGGAGATTATCCACGCTCATTCTATTAGGAGTCGCAACCGCTACAACTCTACGACCTCAACGCTATTGTAGACCTCGTCCCAGCGGTCCATGACCAGGTGGCCGGTCTTGGGATCCATGGCGTTGAGCTTACCGCAGGTATTGGCGGTCTTGAGCACGGTGACGTCGTCGGCACCAGCAGCAATGGCATGCGCAAAACCGGCGATGGTCGAGTCACCGGAACCCGTCGCGTTCACAGCCGCAATCGCAGGCGTCTTGGCGCGGAACGCGCGGCCCTCATGGAAGCCCACCGAACCGGCAGCGCCCATCGAAACGACAACCCAGGGGATACCGGCAAAACGGTCATCGGCGGCAAGCGCCTCGCGCAGGGCATCGACATCATCGGTCGTAAAGGACGTACCCAGCAGGCCGTTAATCTCGGTCAGGTTGGGCTTTACGAGCTCGGGCTTAGCGTCGGACTCCAGCGCGGCCTCCAGCGATGCACCCGAGGTGTCGAGCAGCACCTTGGCGCCCGCCTTCTCGGCGATCTTGACGAGCTCGGCATAGTAGCCGGCATCGACGCCGCGCGGCAGCGAGCCCGAAAGCGTCACAACGTCCGCCTTCGCTGCAAGCTCGGCGAACTTGGCCGTAAAGGCCTCGAGCTCGGCCGGGGCGATCTGCGGGCCGCTCTCCAGCAGCTCGGTCTGATTGCCCTCGTGCAGAATATTCAGGCAAATGCGCGTCTCACCGGCGATGGGCACAAAGTCGTTCTTGACGCCGTCGGCATGCATAAGCTCGGCCATATAGGCACCCATGTGGCCGCCGAGCAGGCCAGTCGCGAGCACGTCGTCGCCCAGCTGCAGCAGCACACGGCTCACGTTGAGGCCCTTACCGCCAGCAGTCTTTTCGGGCGTCACGCGGTTCACGTCGTCGATGATCAGCTTGTCGAGCTGATAGCGCGTATCAATCGACGGGTTCATGGTAACAGTCAGAATCATATTGAACTCCTGTTCCGGGGCGGCATGACCCACCCCAAACATACGATAGCTCGTTAAAGGATCTCGATCTCAAAGCCGCGGGTGACGGTCTCCCCCGGCTTGGCCACCAGGCAGCCGCGCTTGTGCTCCAGAATATCGTCCTCGTCGGAGCAGGTGGACAGGCCGCCCCACGGTTCCACGGCCACAAAGTCGCCCTCGGGCTTGCTCCACACAATCAGGTACGGCATATCGGGAAACGTCAGGCGCACGCCCTTGTCCTCGGTCTTCTTGGTCAGCGTAACCACGCGGCTCTCGAGCACGTCAAAGATGGTCTCTGCGAAGTCAAAGAGTTCGTGGGTCAGCGGCAGGTCATGGCCAACCATCGGGTTCTTGCTGCGATGCTCAACATCAATCAAGCCCGTCGAAGGAACGGCAGTACAGAGCTCGGCGGCCTCGCGCTGATCGAAACGAAGCTCGTAGTCGTCATAGGACTCGCCCTCGTCAAGCGGGCACTTAAAGCCAGGGTGACCGCCCACAAAGAACGGCATGTCCTCGGTGCCCTCATTGGTCACCTCGTACGACACGGCCACCTTCTCCGCATCGATCGTGTAACGAGCAACGATCTTAAACGGATACGGGTACTGCTCGAGCAACTCGGCATGGTCGGTAGAGCTTAGGCTCAGCGCAACCATGTTGTCGCTCTGTTCCTCGAGCTTCCACTCCTGTTTGCGCGCAAAGCCGTGGCGGGCGAGCTTTACCTCGCGGCCGCCCATGGTCGTTGCGTGACCGTCACGAAGGCCACCGCAGATCGGGAAACAAATGGGCGCCTGCCCCGACCAGACCGCCGGATCACCCTGCCACAGGTACTCACGGCCGTTGGCCGCAATAGAAGTGAACGACCCGCCCGCCGTGCTCAGTGCTACGCGGATAGAACCGTTATCAAGAACAAACTCCATAGGAGCCTTCCCTTTCTTACGACAGCCCACCAAGTCAATAGGGCTGATAGAAAACCGGCCGCGCCCCCTCCCAGAACCGCGAGCCGTCAACGGCCTCGTTAATTACGCCGGATCCCCGCTAATCATGGTACTCGCCGCGGTCCCACTTCTCGAGGAACTCGTCAAAGAAGTGCGGGTCAGCCTGAGCCTCGGCGTCGGCCTTATTGCAGGCGTCGATCTTGGCGATCAGGGCATCGTGCTCGGGGGTCTTCTCGTAGGGCTCCTCCAGGAAGGCAAGCATGATATCGGCCATCAGGAACTCGCCGGTAATCTTGCCGCCAAAGCCCACGATGTTGGCGTTGAGCTCGCGACGGGCATACAGGGCAGAGGTCATGTCGCGAACCAGGGCGCAGCGGGCGCCGGGAACCTTGTTGACGGCGTTGGTGATGCCGATGCCGGTGCCGCACAGGGCCACGCCAAAGTCGGCCTTGCCGCTGGCAACAGCCTCGCCCACGGCCTTACCGTAGATGGGATAGTGCGTACGGGTGTGGCTGTAGGTACCGCAGTCGAGCACCTTGTAGCCAGCCTGCTCCAGGCGGTCGGCCAGATAGATCTTCTCGTCCGTAACGATATGGTCGCAACCGATTGCGATGGTCTTCTTCATCAGAACGTCCTTTCGTCTGAATTCACAAGTTGAGGTAGAAGTTCGAGTTCTCGGTGGCTCTCGTTAGGCCATCTTGTTGAGCATGTCGACACGGATCTGGTGACGGCCGCCGGCGTACTGGGCGCGCAGGAACTCGCGGGCGATCTTCTTGGCGACCTCGGTGCCCACAACGCCCGGGCCCATGGTGACCATGCGCGAGCCGTTGTGCTCGCGGGTCATGTAGGCGGAACGCTCGTCGGAAATGTTGGCGACGACCATGCCCTTGATCTTGACGGCGGCCATATAGGAGCCGACGCCGTACTTATCGAATGCGAAGCCCTGGGAATCCTTGTGCTCCAGCAGGTCCTTGGCAACGGCGGTCGCGGAATCGACAAAGTCCGCGGCAGGGGTCTCGGAATAGTCGACGACCTCGTGACCGTCGGCGATGAGCATCTCCTTGATGGACTCCTTCATCGACATACCGTCGGCATCGGAAGCGATTACAACCCTCATGACATCCTCCTTGAGAGATACGCAGGTGCGTAGTTTCTGTTTGGAAGTGTTGAATCGCGTTCAGGTCCGGGCATCTGAATGTGCGGTTCTTCACTGTTCATGTTTATTTGAACACATTCGAACACCGACTGCAACAATAATTTGTTTATCTTTGTTCTTTTTTGAACAAACACCATTCACGGATGATTGCTGACCGTTTGAGCCCGGCGCGGACGTAGCGCCCACGTGTTCAACAAACAAAAGGGCGACCGAGAAC
>DBEXMY010000051.1:0-2780 GCA_048168905.1 Collinsella sp.
GTAGGCGCTCGTGGCGGCTTCGATCTTCTGCTGGGCTGCGGAAAGCTGGTCCTGCGTTGCCTGCGAGGCGGCATACGCCGCAACGGGGGAGAGCATCGGCGTGGCCGTCAGCGCAACGGCGAGCGCGGCGCTCGTGATGATACGAGCCGGCTTCGACGCAATGAGCGCTGCGGTGCGATGATTCGAATGCTGCATCCAGTCCCTCTGCAATCAATCGTAGGTTATGGTTCGAACGGTATTCTACTACTGCTTTCGACCTCAACTTGAACCTTAAAGGTCCCAAAGGGTCAAGTTGAACTTGAGGCTTTGGCTTTGACCTGCAGTTATGATGAATTGTTGAGAAACCATAGAGTTCAACTTTAACGTTACAGAGCTCTGTTTGAGAGGAGTTTTGGGCTGTAAAAGCCATCTCAACGTGGGGTTTTATAACTACAGCGTGCCCTTCTGGCGAGCCTGCTCAATCTCTTCGAGGGCCTCGGCGGGGGTGAACGAACAGGTGCCGTCGCCGAGTTTGATTACCTGGATATCGTCGCCGGCGTAGACCTCTCCGCCCTTTAGTACCACGCCAAAAACGCCCTCGTGGGGAAAGATGCAGTCGCCGGCGAGATAGTAGATGGCACAGCGTGTGTGGCAGACCTTGCCGATTTGGCTGATTTCGACAAGCACCTCGCTGCCAAGCTTGAGCTGTGTGCCCAAGGGGAGCGAGAGCAGGTTGATGCCCCGGGTTGTGAAGTTCTCTCCGAAGTCACCCTTGCGCACATCGAGTCCGCGGGCCTGCGCCGTCTGGATGGACTCTGCGGCCAAAAAGGAAACCTGACGGTGCCAATGCCCGGCGTGTGCGTCGGAGGCGAGGCCAAATTGCTCTATAACGGTGTCGTGTCCATCGGCGACGGGCGACTTGCGCGTGCCCTTGCGTGCCGACGTGTTGATCGAGACGATGCGGGCGGGTCCGTTGTAGGCGTCGTTTGCCGTGCACAGGGGAGCGGTCGCTTTCGCACGTTCCGCCAGCTCGCGCCTCGCGGCATTGAGGATGGGATTATCGGTCGGATGGTCTTGGGGCACGTGTGCGCCTTTCGCTCGAAGATGTCAATACGCTGAATCCTACAACAACGGTAGGTTCATTGCCCATTGTCATACAACGGTGGGCGCCGTCTTCGTGCTGGACGATTACGTCGATTGCCATAGATACGGTGGAGCTTTGGGTGCCGGCGGCTTGGCACGCTAGAATAAATCAGTTGCGCAAAGACCGCCCGTTGTGTGGGCAGTTCATGATAGGAAGTTTCCATGGCATTGCAGTTTACAGAGCGCGAGTTCATTCCCGTGCTGCTCGGTGGCGACATCAACGCCTATTCGGTGGCGCGCGCCTTCTACGAGGAGTACCAGGTCAAGAGTCTGGTCTTTGGCAAGTATCAGACGGGTCCCGCGTACCGCAGCCAGATTATCGACTACACGCCCAACGTGGATATCGATACCATGCCCGTGATGCTCAAAACCGTCAACGGCATTGCCCAAGCGCATGCCGACAAGACGATTGTCCTTGTGGGCTGTGGCGACAACTATGTCGCTCTCGTGGCTCAAGCCAAGGATGCTCATGAGCTGGCGGATAACATCGTCGCTCCCTACGCGCCCTACAGCATGCTCGAGCAGTGCCAGAAGAAGGAGATCTTCTACGAGCTGTGCGAGAAGCATGGCGTGCCCTATCCGCACACGTTTACCTTTACCAAGGCGATGCTCAATGCCCAGGGTGAGGCGCCTGCCGAAGTGCTCGACCAGATCGATTTTCCCTACCCGATGATTCTGAAGCCTTCTGACGGCATCATGTGGTGGCAGCATGAGTTCGAGGGCCAGAAGAAGGCCTATGAGATTGCCGACCGCGCCGAGTTGGAACAGGTCATTCGCGACTCGTATGCCAGCGGCTACACCGACGATCTGATCTTGCAGGATCGCGTGCCCGGCAACGACGAGTACATGCGCGTGCTCACCAGCTATTCCGACCGCAACGGCAAGGTCCGCATGATGTGCCTGGGCCACGTACTGCTCGAGGAGCATCAGCCCCACGGTGTCGGCAACCATGCCTGCATCATTACCGAACCCAACGACGAGCTCATGGGCGGCGTGCGCAAGTTGCTCGAGGACCTTCACTTTGTAGGCTATTCCAACTTTGACGTAAAGTACGACGAACGCGACGGCTCGTTTAAGTTCTTCGATTTCAACACGCGCCAGGGCCGCAGCAACTACTACGTTACCAACAGCGGCTTTAACGTTGCCAAGTATGTGGTGGACGAGTATGTGTTCAACCGCCCGTTTGAGCCGGAGTTTGTGACGGCGCAGGACGAGGCCCTGTGGATGGTCGTTCCCATGGGCGTCGTCGACAAGTATGTCAAGGATCCCGAGCTGCGCGCTAAGGTGCATCGCCTGGACAAGGAAGGCAAGGGCGCCGACCCTTCGTTTATGAAGGGCGACTTTGTCTTTAACCGCTGGCTGCGCATGTGGCACACCAAGCTGCGCCACTTTAAGCTGTTCAAGACGTATTACAAGTAGATGAGCGCGGCACCCGTCCGGTTTGCATCGGGCGGGCGCGGGTATGATACGCGCAATTGCGCAAGCGTCACCAAGGAGGCGGCGATGGAAAAGCTGGGAGTTATCGGCGGCATGGGCGCCGAGGCCACGTCGTATTACTACGACCAGGTGGTGCGTCATACGGCTGCTGCCTGCGATCAGGAACATATCGACATGGTGGTGCTCTCCAAGTCGACCATGCCCGACCGCACGCTGGCCAT
>DBEXMY010000052.1:0-3732 GCA_048168905.1 Collinsella sp.
AGTCCTGCGCAAGACGGAAAGCACATTAAGTGCTTTCCTTTGCGTGCGGAACTCGCGACAAACTTAAACAGCGGGCGGCCCGGTCCGGGAATCCGACGTGCTCGTCGGGGCAACGTTCCTCACCAAAAAAGACCCGCTTCCCTGTTGGGAAACGGGTCTTTGGAAGGACGGTTAACGTACTTGGAAATTACTCCTCGTCGTTGTCCTTGGCCTCTTCGGCATCGTCGGTGTCCACGAGCTGGTTGAGCAGCTCGTCGAGAGAAGCCATGTCCTCGTTGATCGCGCCGTTGGCGGGAGCCTTCTTGTCGTCGATCGGGGCGCCCAGGAGCTCCTCGTCGGCGTCGGCGTGATGCGTCGGAGCGGAGGTACCCAGCAGGATATCGTCCGGACCGTCGGGGCTAAAGACCATCTGCAACAGCTGCGAGAGGTCTTCCTCGTCGGCAACGTCGTCGTTGTTCTCGAGGATGTAGAGCAGGTCGTGGGCCTCCAGGCCGTCACGGAGCTCCTCGATCGCCTTGGCACCGATGCCATCGATGCGCAGCAGATCCTCCTCGGACTTGCCGACCAGGTCGCCGACCGTCTCGATGCCGACCTCGCTGAACTTGTTGGTCCAGCGCTGCGACACGCCCAGGTCGTCGAACAGGTACAGGCGAGCCTTCTCGGCGGAGATGGTGTGGCCGTTGCGGGTGAACGAACCGTCAGCACCACCGAACTCGTCGTAGCCGGCCCAGTCGAGCTGCTGCGGGAGCTGCTCGTCCAGGTCCTTGAGCTCCACAGGAGCCCACTCAGGCAGCGACTTGGCATTGGGCGAAGCCGGACCGTCGATGTCGACATAGCCGTCGGCCGTGCGATACGTCAGCTTGGCGTTGGCGTACGGCTTGAGGCCGGTACCAGCCGGGATCTTCTTACCGACGATGACGTTGGACTTAAGGTCGAGCAGGTGATCGACCTTGCCCTCGATGGCAGCCTCGGTAAGGACGCCAGCGGTACGGATGAACGAAGCGCTCGACAGCCAGGAGTCGATGTTGGACGCGACCTTGAGCGTACCCAGGATGACGGGCTCGGCCACGGGAGCCTGACCGCCCAGACGGGCAACGCGCTCGACCTCGTCGGCGAACTCATAGCGGTCGACGTACTGACCAAGCAGGTACTTGGAGTCACCGGGGTTGGTGATCTGAACGCGACGCAGCATCTGACGTGCGAGCACCTCGATGTGCTTGTCGTTCAGGTCGACGCCCTGGCTGGTGTAGACGTCCTTAACGCTCTCGACGAAGGTGTGCATCGTCGACTCGATGTCGGTCAGCTTGCGCAGGTTGCGGAAGTTGACGAAGCCCTTGGTGATCTGGTCGCCGGCGCGAACCTCGCAGCCGTCCTCGATCTCGGGCATAAAGCGCACCGAAGCGGGGACGCGACGCTCGTCGAGGACACGGGTGTGATCCTCGGAGTCGGTGAGCGTCAGCACGTACTCGGACTTCTCGGGCTTAATCGAGAGGTGGCCGGAGTACGGAGCCAGCTCGGCCTCGCGACCCAGGATCTTCTCGTTGACGTTGCCGACGATATCGAACATACGGCTGACCGTAGGCAGACCCTGCGTAATATCGTCGACGCCAGCGACGCCGCCGGAGTGAATGGTACGCATCGTAAGCTGCGTACCGGGCTCGCCGATGGACTGGGCGGCAATAATGCCGACGGCAGTACCGATGGCGACCGGACGACGGGTGGAAAGATCCCAGCCGTAGCACTTCTGGCACACGCCGTACTTGGAGCGGCAGGTGAGCAGCGCGCGGAGCTTGACCTTCTTGAGGCCTGCATCGACCATCTTCTGGATGTCGGCGACCTTCTCGATGTAGCCGTCCTGCTCAAAGAGCACGGTGCCATCGGGAGCCACGACGTCCTCGATGAAGCAACGGCCGACGAGGTCGGTGTTGAGATCGGTGGTGCCGGGGATGATGAGGTTGTAGGTAACGCCCTCGTGCGTACCGCAGTCCTCCTCGCGGACAATGACGTCCTGGGCCACGTCGACCAGACGGCGGGTCAGGTAACCAGAGTCCGAGGTGTGGGATGCGGTATCGACCAGGCCCTTACGGGCGCCGTAGGTCGAAATGAAGTACTCGAGCGGCAGCAGGCCCTCGCGGAAGTTCGCCTTAATGGGAAGGTCGATCGTCTCGCCGGACATGTCTGCCATCAGGCCACGCATACCGCCGAGCTGACGCAGCTGGGTCTTAGAACCACGGGCGCCGGAGTCGGCCATCATGTACAGCGGGTTCTCCTCGTCGAACATGTCGAGCATGAGCGCTGCGACCTTATCGGTACAAGCGGTCCACTCGTTAACGACTTCGATGTGGCGCTCCGTCTCGTTGATGAAGCCCTCCTCGAAGTACTCGTTGATCTGGTCGACGTTGGCCTGAGCGCGATCGAGCAGCTCCTGCTTCTCGGCAGGGATGAGAGCGTCCCACACCGAGATGGTGAGGCCGGCGCGGGTAGCGTAGTGGAAGCCGGAGTACTTGATGGCGTCGAGGATCGGGCCGACCTTGGCCTCGGGATAGCGATCGCAGCAGTCCGCAACCAGCTTGGCCACGTCGCCCTTGACCATCTTGTAGTTCATGAACTCGTAGTCTTCGGGCAGGCACTGGCGGTTGAAGATGATGCGGCCGATAGAGGTCTCGAAGCGCGCGGTCTTGTTACCGGTGACGTCGTAGTCGACAAACTCGTTCTTGCCGTTTTTGACGCGGAAGATACGGGTGCCGTCTTCGTTGATGACATTGGCGTCGGCAGCGGACACGCGGACCTGAATCTTGGCCTGCATGTCGACCTCGGAGCGGCAGTCATAGGCGTGCAGCGCGTCGTCAAAGCTGGCGAACACGTGGTTCTCGCCCGGCAGACCGTCGCGGACCTGGGTCAGGTAGTACACACCAATGATCATGTCCTGCGAGGGGATGTTGACCGGCTTGCCGGATGCCGGCGAGCGCAGGTTGTTCGCAGAAAGCATGAGCACGCGAGCCTCGGCCTGAGCCTGGCTGGACAGCGGCACGTGGACAGACATCTGGTCGCCGTCGAAGTCGGCGTTGAAGGGCGAGCAGACCAGCGGGTGCAGGTGGATAGCCTTGCCCTCGACCAGAACCGGCTCAAAGGCCTGGATGGACAGACGGTGCAGGGTCGGTGCGCGGTTGAGCAGCACGACGCGGCCGTCGATGACCTCTTCGAGGATATCCCACACAAAGGTGGCACCGCGATCGATAGCGCGCTTGGCGCCCTTGATGTTCTCGACCTTGCCAAGCTCGACCAGGCGCTTCATGACGAAGGGCTTGAAGAGCTCCAGCGCCATGGTCTTGGGCAGACCGCACTGGTGCAGCAGCAGCTTGGGGTCGGTAACGATTACCGAACGGCCGGAGTAGTCGACACGCTTGCCCAGCAGGTTCTGACGGAAACGACCCTGCTTGCCCTTGAGGGCCTCGGCGAGCGACTTGAGCGGGCGACCGCCACGGCCAGAGACCGGGCGACCACGACGGCCGTTGTCGAACAGGGCGTCCACGGACTCCTGGAGCATGCGCTTCTCGTTGTTCACGATGATCGCAGGGGCGTCCAGGTCGAGCAGGCGCTTGAGTCGGTTGTTACGGTTGATCACGCGACGATACAGGTCGTTGAGGTCGGACGCGGCAAAGCGGCCGCCGTCGAGCTGGACCATCGGGCGCAGATCGGGCGGAATGACCGGGATGACGTCCAGGATCATGT
>DBEXMY010000053.1:0-1515 GCA_048168905.1 Collinsella sp.
ATTCCAACGGTACGTATCGACCTTCATGCGCATTAAAATACCCTGAAGCTGAGCCTTAAGCTCGGGGCGTTCATCCAAAAAGCGCTGCATCTCGGCGTATTCGTCGCACACGCAAAATACCTTGTTGGGCGAATTAACGGAGCTCTTCTCGTTGTCTTGGCGATAGCACAAAATGGGGTCCGCGATAAACGCAGCACGCTCGGCGCATGCCCAGACCTTAAAGTTAAAACCCGCATCCTGATACGAAGCACCCGGCGTGGGAAGGAAGCGAATCTGATTGTCGTTGAGGAACGCGCGCCGATAGATAGCCGACCAAATGGAAGGTTTGCGGTAGAAGATGCCCGGGCGATCGACGGGGCGATACGCGGCGCCCGTCATATGCTCGTCGATAATCCCAAACAGCTCACGTCGCTCGCTGGGCGTGGACCAATACAGATAAAAGTCGCCCTTTACCGCATCGGCATGCTCAGCATCGGCCTTGGCGACCAGCTTTTGAAGCGAATCCTCAAACATAAAGTCGTCGGACTCAAGGATGCCCACGTACTCACCGCGCGCCATCTCCAGGCCACGGTTCATCGAGTCGCCGTAGCCGCTGTTGGCCTTGTCGATCATCTTTACACGGGGGTCGTGCTCCATGTACTCGCGGATGATATCCGGCGAGCTATCGGTGGAGCCGTCGTTGATGCAGATGATCTCGATGTCATTGAGCGTCTGCGCCACGGCGGAATCGAGGCACACGCGCAGATAGCGCTCGACATTGCAAATGGGGACAAGCAGCGAAACTTTAGGGGTATCAGAGTTCTGCAAGAGAACCTCCTGTTGAATAGCGTGTAACAGGGTTATTTTAGCAGCCGGGTTGCGGCGGGCGGCAGCGCTTGGAATTATACAAAGCGCTCCAGGCAGGCTTTGAGACCGCGAGTCGAAAGATAGAACAGCGTGGCATCTGCCATCGAAACGCCCGAGGTCGCCGCAACGAGCTTGTGGGCAACACGGCGAACGGCGCCCTTAGCAGGCATATCCGCCCACTCCGTTCCCAAAAACGTCGTGAGGTCCATGTTGACGCGAGCCGTCACGCGATGGAAGTCATCGGAATCTAAGCGCGCCAAATCAAACACGATAAGGTCCAGGAACCAGGTGATCAGCTCGCCGGGACACAGGTCCATAAGACCGTAGCCCGCCCAGTCCTCCAAGACCTCCTCGAGCATTCTCATATGGGCATCGAGCTTTTTGGCGCGAGCCTCGACACTGTTGAACTCGTGCGTCGCCGATTCGCTCTCCATCACGTAGTGGTAGAACTTGTCCGGCATGACGACGGTCTTGTGGGCAAGCGCATAAGCCGCAAATTGGAAGACGACGTCCTCGCCCAAAGCCAGACCGAGAGCGAAGCGAATGCCTTCGCGATTGAGCAGCTCGCGCGAAAAAGCCGCACGGCAGGCATAGGGCTGCGCATGCGAATGGAACAGCAGTTGGGGATCACGGGCGCCGAAGGTACCAGCTTTGGGGCTCATGAGTTGC
>DBEXMY010000054.1:0-3924 GCA_048168905.1 Collinsella sp.
GGAAGCCGGTGTTGATGGTGGGGCTTCCGCATCATTGGGCGTGAGTGGCGCAACGGGCCTAGTCAACATCAATACGGCAAGCGCGGCAGAGCTGCAGACGCTCTCGGGCATCGGTCCCTCCATGGCGCAGTCGATTATCGATGAGCGGACAAAGAACGGTGCTTTTGCCTCGGTTGACGATCTGATGCGTGTGTCGGGAATCGGCGAGAAGAAGCTTGCCAAAATCAAAGATTGCATCTGCGTATGAGTGCGACCGAGCGCGAGCATGTGATGCCTCCGCGGCCCCTGATGCCGTGGACGATGGCCCTGTGTGCCGGCGTGTGCATGAGCTGCGCCTTGGTGCTCAACGTGGCCGCTGATGTGCTGCTGAGGGAGCAGGCGCCGGCGGTCGGGCTGCTATGGGCCATTCCCGTTGCGGCGGCGGTATTCGTTGTGCTGGCTCAATTTTGTGCACCGCTTGCTCCTTGGAAGCGGTGGCTGTATGCCGCGTCCGTCGGTCTCGTGGCGGGAGCGGTCGTCTCGGCGTGGTGGGCTGCGGGCGCGCTCAACGCCTCGAAGGCGCTCGACGCTCGAGCGGCAAGCGGCCTCGAGTTTGTCGTGCAGGGCGATCCATCCATAAACGACGACGTGTATTCCTATACCTGCGAGGCACGTGCGGACGGTAAGAACTTGGCAACGGTTCGCCTATCGTGCGACCTCGAGCTCAAGGTCGGGGCGCACGCGCGTGTTATCGGTCGCGTTTCACGTTTTGAGAACGATGCATATGGACGATCGCGCGTGCTCCGAGGCGAGGTGCGCAAGGTTCAAGCCGTTCGGATTGTGTCGGTCGACGAGTGCTCTCCGGGGCCGCTGCTTCGGCTGCGAAATGGGCTGCTTGCGTCCATCGCGCCTGCGACCGACCCGGCGCGTGCGCTCATAGCCGGTGTCATCTGCGGTCGTTCGGCCGAGCTGCGCGCCCAGCCGGCGGGCGACTGGTTTTCGGTGACGGGAACGGCGCATCTTATCGCCGTCTCGGGCAGCCATTTGGCTATCGTGGGGTTTGTAATCGAGGGTGTATTGCAAAAGACTCGGTGCTCACGTGGTCTTCACCGGGCGATATTGGCGATAACGCTTATGGGCTACGCTGCCTTTACGGGCGCGTCTCCCTCGGCCGTGCGCGCGTGCTGCATGGTGTTCGCGACGCTTGTCGTAAACGGCGCGGAGCGTCGCCGGCACGGCGCATCGGCACTCTTCGTAACCATGTCCATCTTTGTGCTACTGCGACCGACGGTGCTGTTCGATATGGGCTTTCAGCTTTCATGTGCCAGCGTCTTTGCCATTCTGTGCTTTTGCCCCTATGCGACCTACGCTTTGGGTGAGCTGGGTGTGCCATCGGGCGTTGCCAGCATGCTTTCCGTCACGCTGTGCTCGCAACTGGCGACTCTTCCCATTACCATTCCCGCCTTCGGTACGTTCTCGCTCATTGCTCCGTTGGCAAATGCGGTCATCGGTCCGGTGGTGAGCGTACTGCTTGCTGTGTCCATCGTGCTGGTTCCCTTTTCGCTCGTGGGACCGTTGCGGACTTGGGCGCTCGTTGTGCCCATGATTGCCGCCCGTTGCGCGCTGTTCTTCGAGCAGCTGTTTGCCGCCGTGCCTGGTGCATCTGTGAGTGTGCCGCCCGAAAGCATGTGGATTTACCTAGTGCCGTGTTTGCTGGCGGTTCTGTTGGTCTGGTGGCCGCGTCCCCGTGCACGTCCTCTGGCGGTGGGGCTTGCATGCCTGGTGCTCTTGGCTGCGATTCCGTACGTCTACTGGGATCGATTCGCTCCGCCTTCGGTGACGGTGCTCGATGTGGGCCAGGCGGATGCGATTCTTATCCGCCAGGGCGACGCATTAGCACTCGTCGACTGCGGGCTCGATGGGCGCGTGGTAGCGGCGTTGGTTCGCAATAACGTGCACCATATCGATGCCGTCTTTGTGACGCATTGGGATGAGGATCACTGGGGTGGTCTACCTGCCGTGCTCGAACAGTTTTCGGTCGGAACGATTGCCGTGGCGGCGGATGCGTTGGAGGATGCTCCTGCCGAGGTATTGAATCGACCTGGCGTTGAGTATCGGCAGGTGCGCCGTGGGGATACGGTCGACATCGGCTCATTTTGTGCCCGCGTGATGTGGCCGTTCGAGTCCGTAGATGGCGAGGGAAATGAGGACTCGCTTGTCCTGCTACTCTCTTATGTTCAGGAAGGCAAGAGCCTGCGTATGCTCCTCACTGGTGATGCCGAGCTCGACCAAGAACGGGAATTCGTGCAGGAGGTGGGGGATATCGATGTCCTTAAACTTGGGCATCACGGCTCCAAGGTTTCAGTCGATGGTGAGTTGCTGGACGTCCTGAGACCCGAGCTTTCCCTCGCGAGCGCCGGCAAGGGGAATCGATACGGTCATCCGTCGGATGCCTGCATCGATACCGTTCAGGAAGCGGGCGGTGCGTTCGCATGCACCATCGAACACGGTGATATCACCATCAGCCCGACCGCAAAGGGCTTTGCGATGCGATGCCAGCGACCGTGACGACGTCGTTGGCGTGTGGTGGGCCCCTGGGCTAGAATGGCACGGACCGAATACGAAGGCCTGCGGGAGGGGAGCGTAATGTCCGAAACCGGTCTGCTGCCGGCATATCTGGTCGTCGGTACCGACGGCGTCAAGCGCGATCACGCCGTCTCGCGTATGAAGGCGCGTCTGGAAAAGTCGGGAATGGTCGAGTTCAACCTCGACGAGCGCGACATGACCAAGGACCCCGATATCGAGTCCATTATCGGATCGCTTAACACCTTTCCGATGGGCAGCGAGTTTCGCTTGGTAATCCTTGATGGCTGCTCAAAGCTTGCTAAGGCGGTCTCGGAGCCGCTTGTCGACTATCTGGCGAGTCCCAGCCCCACGACGGTCTGCATCATCATTGCCGACTCGCTTGCCAAGAACACACGCCTGTATAAGGCGATCGCCAAGATCGATAAGAAGGCCGTGATCGATTGCTCCGGCACCAAGCGCTGGGAGCTACCGCGTCGCGTGCAGCAGATGGCGACGCAGCGCGGCAAGTCGATCTCGACGGCGGCCGCCGAGGAGCTCGTCTCGCGTTCGGGCGAGAACACTCGCATGCTCGATAACGACTTGGCTAAGCTTGCACAGATGGTCGAGGCGCCCCAGATTGAGCTTGCCGACGTTGAGCGCTGGATTGTACGTACGGCCGAGGTTCAACCCTGGGACTTTCTCAATGCGGTCTCGGCACGTGACATGCGACGCTCGCTCGAGCTTTTCAATCTATTGCCCGCCAAGAGCTACGTGTGGACTTACACGTTGCTGTGCGGCCGCATCCGCGAGCTTATCGTCGCCAAGGCGCTCGATGCGCGCGGACAGGGTCGTGAGCTGGCCGCAACGCTTAAGCTCCAGTCCTGGCAGGTCAAGAATCACCTGACCTGGGCTCGCCGCTTTTCGATGGCAGAGCTCGTCGCAGCGCTCGAGGGAGCGGTCGATGTGGAGCTCGCGCTCAAGGGTTCGGCCGATTCTGAGACCGCGCTTTTGCTCTGGATTACGAACATCTTGAGAAAATCGTGATGATACCTGCCTATTTGGCAAATTCGTTCTATCCCTTTGAGGGGGAGCGTGCTATAGTAGGCGCTTGCATGACCTCACCGTGTCTCAGAGGTGTCATACATTTTTTGCAAGGAACTCGAAAGGAACTCCAGAAGTGGCAAACATCAAGTCTCAGAAGAAGCGTATCCGCACCAATGAGGCAGCTCGCATGCGTAACAAGGCTGTCAAGTCCGAGCTCAAGACGCTGACCAAGCACGTCCAGTCCGCCGTCGCCGATGGCGATGCCGAGAAGGCCCAGGCCGCCCTCAAGACCGTCACCAAGCGTCTCGACATGGCTGCCGCCAAGCATGTTATCCA
>DBEXMY010000055.1:0-1794 GCA_048168905.1 Collinsella sp.
CTCATAACACAACGCTTATTACTTTTTGAGAATCTGGTAATCGGTAGAAATACAGCCGTGAACGGTGCTGCCGTATGGACTTATAAAGCAGAAGAGGTGCAGATAGAAAAAGTAGAGTACGTTAACATACGTCCGACGATAGCGGGCCTCGGCGCGGGATGTATTTCTGCCCGGGCCGGCATTCACGCTATTCAGATCTCGCAAGGGTGAAGGTGATCCTGTGGCAAGGCGCCCGTCCAACGATACAGGCACGCGTCCGGTTTCCATGGCCGACGTCGCCCGCGCTGCTGGCGTTTCGCAGCAGACGGTTTCGCGCGTCGCCAACGGCTTGCCCAACGTTAACGAGCAGACGCGCCAGCGCGTGCAGGCCGCGATGCAAGATCTTGGCTTTCGTCCGAGTTATGCCGGTCGCTCGCTGCGCGACGGCCGCTACCATTCGGTCGGTCTATGCGTCAACGACGTCACCAAGTTTGGCAACCTCTCAATGATCGACGGCATCGCCAGCGCTGCTCGCGAGCATAATTGCGCCATCACGCTGGTCGAGATGTCCAAGACCGAGGAATTCTCGCTTGCTGAGGCAACGCGTCGTATGGCCGCGCTGCCCGTGGACGGCATCATTATCGGCATGAGTCGCATGGCGCCCGATTTTGAGACGTTTGATCCACTGCCGGGTATTGGCACGGTCATTGTTACCATGTATGCGCACCCGCGGGTGACCACGGTCGACTCCGATCATTACGGCTGCTCGCTATTGCTTATGGATCACCTGTTTGAGCTGGGGCACGAGCAGATTCGCTATATTGGCGGCCCGTCGTTCTCGGTCGACGAACAATTTCGTCGCGCCGGTTGGCAAGATGCACTCGAGCGTAAACACATCGAGCCGGCAGAGCCGCTCGAGGGCGACTGGTCTGCCAACAGCGGCTACGAGGCCGGCAGGCACCTGGCCGAGCACGACCGCACCATGACGGCGATTTACGCGGCAAACGACCAGATGGCAAACGGCGCAATTGCGGCGCTGCGCGATAGCGGCCTGCGCGTGCCCGAGGACGTAAGCGTGGTGGGCGTCGACGATTCACTCGATGATTTTGTGGCACACAACGAGCTCACGACCGTGCGATTCGATCTACATCAGCGTGGACGCGAGGTGTTCGAGCACGCGGTTCCCAAGGCGGGGGCAACGGACAAAACCGTTGCCATTCGTATTCCCGGCCAGCTTATCGTTCGACATACCACGGCAGCTCCGCGCACATAGTTTTTGCAGGTCAATGGCGATATATTCCGTCTCAATAACAATCGATAAGGATGCTGACAGATAGCCGTGGCTATGAAGACGAGTGCTATGATAGACGGGCTCTTTTGTCTATCTAGGAGGCTTTGCCTGATGGAGATCACCAAGGATATCCGCTACATTGGCGTTAACGATCACGACATTGACCTGTTCGAGGGCCAGTACGATGTGTCCGAGAACGGCATGGCATACAACAGCTACGTTATCTTGGGCGAAAAGATCGCTGTTGCCGATTCAGTCGACGGCGGTTTTGTTGACGAGTGGCTCGGCAACCTCGAGGCCGTGCTCGATGGTCGTACGCCCGACTACCTGGTCGTTCATCACATGGAGCCCGATCACTCCGCCGGCATCGCTGCCTTTATGGAGCGCTATCCCCAGGCGCAGATCGTGGCCAGCATGGGTGCCTTCCGCATGATGGTCAACTACTTTGGCACCGACTTCCCCGAGCGCAAGATGGTCGTCAAAGAGGGCGATGTGCTCGACCTGGGCGGCCACAGCCTGACCTT
>DBEXMY010000056.1:0-6730 GCA_048168905.1 Collinsella sp.
ACTTCGCCGAGCAGCTCCGCGAACTTGGCGGCGTGCTCCGCTTCTTCATAAGCGGCCTTTTCCCAGTACAGGCCGATTTCGGGATAGCCCTCGCGGTGAGCGACGCGGGCCATGGCCAGGTACATGCCCACCTCGGAGCACTCGCCCTCAAAGTTGGCGCGCAGGTCGGCAACGATGTCCTCAGAGACACCCTCCATCTTGGCGACGCCCACGACGTGCTCGGCGGCCCACTCGAGCTGGCCCTCCTCCTGCTTCAGGAAACGAGAACCGGGAACGCCGCACTGGGGGCACTTAAAATCCTCGGGCAGCTGGTCGCCGTCGAACTCTTCCACATAACCGCAAACGGGGCAAACAAACTTCATGATTCGATCCTTTCGATCGATGGCGATTGCGCGCTTGTCCGGTCCCGTAAGGGTCCTCTCCGGACGTGCGTCTTGACGAGTTCTATTATCCATAAATGCAACCAAATGTGAAGCCTATTAGGAATGATTTTTAATAAAACAATTTTGAGATATGAAGATGTTGATTGATTAACGATTGGCAGGCCGTCTTTGACCGCCGCTGAGTACAATCGGGCGAGCAAATGTTGACCTATCAACAAATGAAGGAGTTTCCTTTATGCATCTAGCCCGTCGTGCCTGGTGCCGAACATATCAGACGGTTTTTCGCATTGCATTGCCGATCCTGCCCTATACCGAGCCGCGCATTTTAGAGCATGCCGAGGATGTGCCCGCGGTGCTTCAAAAGCGCTCGATCCAGAAGGTCCTTATCGTGACGGACCCTGGTATTGCACGTTTGGGGCTCACGGCATCACTCGAGCGTGCGCTTACGGCTCAGGGGGTTGGCGTTGCGGTCTATGCCGAAACGCGTGCGAACCCCACGGTCTCGAATGTGGAGGAGGCGGCGTCCCTGTATCGAGAGAGCGCCTGCCAGGCCATTATCGGTTTTGGCGGAGGATCGGCCATGGACTGCGCCAAGGGCGTGGGTGCACGCATCACGCAGCCAAGCAAGCCCATCAACAAGATGCGCGGCCTGCTGCGGATTCATCGTCGCCTGCCGCTGCTTATCGCCGTCCCCACTACGGCGGGCACGGGAAGCGAGGTCACGCTCGCGGCGGTTATCACCGATGACGAGACGCACTACAAGTACCCCATTAACGACTTTGTGCTTATCCCGCGCTTTGCGGTGCACGACCCCGAGTTTACGCGCGGTCTGCCCGCCTCCATTACGGGGCAGACGGGCATGGACGCCCTGACGCATGCCGTCGAGGCCTTTATCGGGCGAAGCACCACGCCCTATACGCGCAAGATGGCGCGTCAGGCGGTGCTGCTCATCCACGACAATTTGCTCGATGCTTATGAGCGTGGGGACAACATACGGGCGCGCCGCAATATGCTTTCGGCAGCGTATAAAGCGGGTGTTGCCTTTACGCGCTCCTACGTTGGATACGTTCATGCCATCGCGCACAGTCTGGGCGGACGTTATGGGATTCCCCACGGTTTGGCCAACGCCATTATCCTGCCGCACATGCTTCGCGCCTATGGTGAAGCTGCTGCTCCTAAGCTCGCCGACCTCGCCCGCATGGCTGGTATCGCGCCGGCTAACGCACAGGACAACCTGGCGGCCGAGGCTTTTATCGATTGGGTCGATCGAATGAACGCCACCTTGGACATTCCCAAATATGTCTCGGGCATTCGCCGCTCCGACATTCCGCAGATGGCGGCGAATGCCGATGCCGAGGCCAATCCCCTGTACCCCGTTCCGCTTTTAATGGACCGCTTGGAGCTCGAGCATATGTATGAAGTCGTTGCAGGTGGTATGTTTGAGGGCGAGAACTAGGAGGGCACATGAACACCGAGGAAATTGCGCGCATCGTCGGCGATCAGCGCGCCTACTTTAAGACGCGCGCCACGTTTGATGTCGATGCTCGACGTCGCGCGCTCGTGAGTTTATGCGATGCGGTGCGGGCCCACGAGGCTGATATCGCCCATGCGCTCAAGACCGATTTGGGGAAGTCGCATGACGAGGCCTATATGTGCGAGATCGGCACGTCGCTTTCCGAGATTCGACATCAGATCGCTCACGTGGCTCGGTGGAGTCGTCCGCGCCTGCGTCCGTGCGATCTCGCTAACGCCGTGAGCGCGTGCAAAACGCAAGCCGTGCCCTATGGCGTCACGCTCATCATGGCTCCGTGGAACTACCCGTTTTTGCTAACACTCGAGCCGCTCGCCGGCGCCCTTGCCGCGGGCAATACCGTGGTCATCAAGCCGAGTGCCTATGCTCCGGCATCGAGCGCGGTGCTCAAGCAAATCTGTGAAGAGGCATTTGATCCGTGCCTGGTGACGGTTGTCGAGGGCGGGCGCGCCGAGAACGAAGCGCTGCTCGATGAGTGCTGGGACAAGATCTTCTTTACCGGTAGCGTTCCGGTCGGCAAACTCGTCATGGAGCGCGCAAGTAAAAACCTTACGCCCGTGACGCTTGAGCTGGGCGGAAAGAGCCCCTGTATCGTGGATGCGACGGCAAACTTGAAGGTTGCGGCGCGGCGTATCGCCTTTGGTAAATGGCTCAACGTGGGGCAGACCTGCGTGGCGCCCGACTACCTGCTGGTCGATGCGCGCGTGCATGACGAGCTGCTGGACCTCATCAGGGAAGAGGCCCGCCGTATGTTTGGCGAGCATCCGCTCGATAACGAGGATTACGGGCATATCGTCAACGCCAAGCATTTTGCGCGCGTGCGTGGGCTGATCGATCCCGATAAGGTTGTGCTTGGAGGCACGGCGCGCGAGTCATCGCTCAAGATTGAGCCGACGATCCTAGACGGCGTGACCCCCGATGACGCCGTGATGCAGGAGGAGATTTTCGGCCCCATCTTGCCGGTGCTGACGTTTGAGAGCCTAGACGAGGCCGAGACGTTTATTACGGATCGTCCGACGCCGCTGGCTCTGTATATCTTTAGCCAGGATCGCGCAGTTCAGCAGCGCTTTGTGCGTTACGTGCCCTTTGGCGGCGGCTGCGTCAACGACACGATTATGCACTTGGCTACGAGCCATATGGGCTTTGGTGGCATGGGTGCGAGCGGTATGGGGCAGTACCATGGACGCGAGAGCTTCGATACGTTTAGCCACAAGAAGAGCATCGTGAACAAGGCAACGTGGCTGGACGTGCCATTCCGCTATGCTCCTTACGCAAGCTGGAAGCACAAGTTCGTGCGCATGTTTATGCATTAGAAAAGGGTGCAGGTAATACGAACAAGTGTTCCTATTACCTGCATTTTGCGTTAGACTACTGTTATGGAGCACGGATGGGCCAACTCCCTTTAGAAGGGATTTGGTATGAACGTAAGCGATGTTATTTCGTTATTGGCGTTGTTGATTGCGGCTATCGAACTCGGTCTGTTTATCGGCCGAATGAAATAGCCGCCCCCGCGTAAGCGAAGACGGCCACTTCTCACGATGAAAACGTGTATCGGAGTTGGCAAGACCCGCGGCAACGGGTGCCATCCGTGTTCCTATCTTATCTGCAAGCGTTCTGTCGCGCAAGCGTTGAGGCAAACGATTGAAGGACGCAGACAGGATGTATTTGTGTCCGCACGGGACCGTAGACTTCTCAATAAGGTTACACACCGGTTTATCCGGCCGTTAGAGGAGCTGCTATGTACGAGCCTTCGCGTGTTCTTCTGTCATTTCACATTGCAGGATTTCAGTATGCCGATGGCGCCTTGGTCTTGGGCGATCTTAAAGTGGGCGATAAGCTGACGCTGTGTGCCGAGCGCGATAATCCCCATGACCCTGAGGCGGTTGAGATTTATTACGGCAACACCAAACTTGGCTATGTTCCGGGAAACGAGGTCGGCCCACTGTCCTTGATGATGTATTACGGCCACGAGGACGTATTTGAGGCTCGCGTGCAACAGGTTGCTCCCGAGCGCAGCCCGTGGCACCAGGTGCGCTTTGGCCTCTATGTGGTGGATGCTCGCTAGTCGGCAAGGGAGGCGGCCATGTTTGATGACGACGACCTATTCAATCTGACAGACGATTCGTTTGAGTGGGATCTGCTACTCGATGACGATGAGTTGGAGCAGGATCGTAGGAAACGGCAGGGCAAGAAAACTCAGGGTGACGCTTCGAAAAAGTAAGACAAACGCCGCCGCGGCCTGTTCGGCGGGCTCTTTGGCTAACCGCCGTATCGCTGTGTCTGTATACTTAGCACGAGTTTGACGCGTTGCGAAATGAGGGCATAGACGATGATGTGGTTTACCGCCGACCTGCACCTGGGCGATACGAATATCTTGCACGACATGGATCGGCCGTTTGATTCGGTCGAGGAGATGAACCGCAAGGTCATCGATGCCATCAATGAGTGCGTGGCTGCGGACGACCGCCTCTATATCTTGGGAGACTTTACGTATCGCTTGCCCATGGCGGAGGCGGTGCGCCTGCGCGAGCGTATCGAATGCAAGAATGTGACGCTCATCTGCGGTAACCATGACGGCGACTGGGAAGATCCCGACGCCCCGCAAATTTGGGAAGACGTGCGCGATTACCTGGAGGTTGCTCCCGGCTATGCCAAGGGCCATCGTCTGGTGATGAGCCATTACCCCATGCTCAGCTGGAATGGTAAGGCGCGTGGCGCCATCATGCTACACGGGCATATCCACAGCAGAGGAGACCGCACCAACGCACGCAACCGCGATCGCGAGCGCCCCATTTACCGCTACGATGTGGGCCTCGACGCCAACGAGTACAAGCCCGTAAGCCGCGACCAGATTCTTAGCTTCTTTGGGCTATAGGGCGCCAGAACCACCACAAAGGGGACAGGCACCTTTGTGGTGGCTCTGGCGCCGTTGACATTATGGCGGCGGCGCCTTTTTTGTCCGTGCGGCGCGGTAGAGTGTAGGCGGTTGAAATTTGCGTCCATCGAGGAGCTGCTATGAATGAGATCAAGTGCCCGCATTGTGGCGAAGTCTTTAAGGTCGATGCATCCGGCTATGCGGATATCGTCAAGCAGGTGCGCGATGCCGAGTTTTCGCGCGACTTGGATGAGCGTGTGAAGGCAGTCCAGCGCGAGGGCGAGCAGGCGCTGGAGCTTGAGCGCTCGCGTTCGACGGCTGCTTTGCAGGAGGCAGAGTCTCAGCGCAACGCTCAGCTCGTTGAGCAGAAGAACGCTGCGGCTCAGCAACTGGCACAAGAGGTTGCCAAGCGCGATGCTGAGCTTGCCGAGCTGCGCGCTAAGCTCGAGGGCGCTGCCGCAGAGCGCGAGAGTGCAAGCCAGCGCGCGGCGGTAGAGGCACGAGCCAATGCTCAAAAGGAAAATGCCGAACTCCAGCGTGAGATTGATAGCCTGCGTGCGCAGCTTGGGCGCAAAGATGACGAAGCAAAGCTTGCCGAGTCGGCGGCGCGCAACGCTGCTCAAAACGATTTAGCTGCGCGCGACGCTCAGATTGCTGAGCTGCAGGCCAGGCTCGCCGCGGCGGACAAAGCCCAGGAGATGGCGCTTGCCGCTGCCGCGGCAGAGTCGCAGCGTGAGCTCGATGCCGCTCGCAGCGAGGCCGAGCGCGCGCTTACTGACTATCGCGCGAAGGCGCAGGAGAAGTTTTCCGCCGCAAAGGCTCAGTCCGAGCAAGAGGCCGAGGGCCTGCGTGCCCAGCTGCGCGAGCAGGAACTGATGGCAAAAATGAACCTGTCAGAGGCGGTCGCCGCGGCGGAGCGAGAGCGCGATGAGGCACGTGCCAAACTGACGAGCGAGCTGGCTGTGCGCGATTCTCGCGAGGAACAGGCCAAGGCGGCACACGAGCTCGAGCTTGCGCAGGCCAAGCGCGCGAGCGATGACCTGATTCGCTACAAGGATGAAGAGATCGAGCGCCTTAAGGACATGAAGGTCCGCCTGTCCACCAAGATGGTGGGCGAGTCGCTCGAGCAGCACTGCGAGACCGAGTTTAACCGTCTGCGCATGACGGCGTTTCCTAACGCGTACTTCGAGAAGGATAACGATGCGTCCGAGGGCACCAAGGGCGACTTTATCTTCCGCGAGTGCGACGCGAGCGGTAACGAGGTCATCTCGATTATGTTCGAGATGAAAAACGAGAACGACGAGACCGCGACCAAGCATAAAAACGAGGACTTCTTTAAGAAACTCGATCACGATCGTCGCCAGAAAGGCTGTGAGTACGCGGTGCTCTGCACACTGCTCGAGCCCGAGAGCGAGCTCTATAACGCAGGGATAGTCGACGTGAGCTATCGCTACGAGAAGATGTACGTGATTCGCCCGCAGTTTTTCATTCCCATGATTACACTTCTTCGCAACGCCGCCATGGGTTCGCTGCGCTATAAACAGGAGCTAGCGGAGTATAAACAGCAGAATATCGACGTTACGAACTTCGAAGCCAAGATGGAGAAGTTCAAGAACGATTTCGGCCGCAACTACGAGATCGCGAGCCGCAAGTTTCAAACGGCGATCGATGAGATCGACAAGACGATTAGCCATCTGCAGAAAACCAAGGAGGCGTTGCTGTCCTCCGAGAACAATCTGCGCCTAGCCAACAAGAAAGCCGACGATCTTACCATTCGCAAGCTCACCTGGGGTAACAAGACCATGAAGGTGGCGTTTGACGAGGCGCGCGGGGCTGCGACGGAGACAAACGATGAGCCCGCCGAGGCGGATTCATATGAGGTCGAGGATGCCGAGTAAGGCATAGCATATAGTGCAAAAGTGGGGGCGCGGGGGCGGGTTC
>DBEXMY010000057.1:0-3761 GCA_048168905.1 Collinsella sp.
GGTAATGATTTACGTGCGGGCCCCTGCTGTTAGCTTGTGGCACTGAGTGGTTTAGGCCTCGTCGACGACCTTGAGGCCGCGCGTGTGATCGATCTCGTTGAGGAGGTTAACGCGACGCTCGTGACGGCCGCCCTCAAACTCGGCGTCGAGCCACTCGTCGACGATCATCTTAGCGAGCTCGGAGCCCACGACACGGGCACCAAAGGCGAGCACGTTGGTGTTGTTGTGCATGCGGGAGAGCTTGGCGCTGAAGGGCTCGGAGCACACGACGGCGCGTACGCCCTCGACCTTGTTGGCAGCCAGGCTAATCCCGACACCGGTGCCACAGATGAGGATGCCCAGGTCGACGTCGCCGTTGGCAACGGCCTTACCCACCTTGTAGCCGGCGATGGGGTAGTCAAAGCTCTCGGAGGTGTCGGTGCCAAAGTTCACGACCTCGCAGCCGCGCTCCTTCAGGTGCTCGGAGATGATGTTCTTGAGCTCGACGGCGGCGTGGTCGTTGCCGATACCAATCTTCATGAGTGGTTCCTCTCTGGTCTGTGCGGCGCAAATGCTAAAGGTTTTACCGCGTTCGACTGCATGATAGCGCGACTTTTGCGTAAACGCTCGGGCGTTTTTTGGTCAAACGCTTTAGCATGCAACAAGACCGGCTTCTCATGAATGAATGCTGTCAGTTTGTGCTTGAGCGCCGTCCGCCGGAACCATGGTTGCAGTTTTTGATGCATTGTTATCAAATAAAGGAGCTAACTATTTTTGAGAGCCAAGCCCGTTATGCAAGCAGGAGATACCTATGCCTACCGATTCCCTTCGTGATGCCGCGTTTTGCGATGTTTTGAACCGCGAGCTTGTCTGTGCACTCGGCTGCACCGAGCCCATTGCCGTTGCCTATGCAGCAGCGCTGGCGAGCCAGACGCTCGGTTACGAGCCCGATCATATGGATGTTGCCTGCTCGGGCAACATCATCAAGAACGTTAAGAGCGTGACCGTGCCCAACTCGGGCGGTATGCACGGTATTGAAGCCGCGGCCGTGCTGGGTGCCGTGGGCGGCGACGCCAAAAGCGCGCTCGAGGTGCTCGAGAGCGTTAACGATGAAGACCGTGCTCGCGTGGCCGAGCTCCTCGCCGACGCCGACTACTGCGATGTATCGCTTGTCGAGGGTGTGCCCAACCTCTACATCAAGGTGACTGCCACGGCCGGGGGCCATACCGCGGTCGTCGAGATTACCGACCACCACACCAATGTCACGTGCCATACCCTCGATGGTATTCCGGTGTGCGGCAAGTCGGCGGGGGAGTGTGCCGCCTGCGCCGAGCGCGTCGTGGCCGAGCGGGCGGCAGATAACGCCGACACGCCCATGTCGATCGAGACCATCATCGACTTTATCGAGGACGGTGACATTGAGGACGCCCGTGCTGCCGTTGAGCGTCAGATTGAGCTGAATGGCGCAATCAGTGCCGAGGGCCTTGCGCACGCTTGGGGCGCCGAGGTGGGTCGTACGCTGCTGGGTGCTCGTGCCGATGACGTCGCCTGCCGTGCCCGTGCCCGTGCGGCCGCCGGGTCCGACGCCCGCATGAACGGCTGCGCGCTGCCGGTCGCCATTGTGTGCGGCTCGGGCAATCAGGGCATTACCTGCGCATTGCCCGTCATGGAGTATGCCGAGTACCTGCGTTGCGACCACGAGCGCCTGGTGCGCGCCGTGATGCTGTCCGATCTTATCGCCGTGCATATCAAGAGCTATATTGGTGCGCTCTCGGCGTTTTGCGGTGCTATTTGCGCCGCGTGCGGCGCCGGCGCCGCGATTACCTGGCTGTGCGGTGGCACGCGCGAGCAGATTGGCGCGACGGTCTCGAACACGCTCGGTAACGTGGGCGGCATCGTGTGCGACGGCGCCAAAGCGAGCTGTGCCGCCAAGATCTCGGCTGCCGTCGATGCGGCGATTCTGGGCCATGATATGGCCATGCAGGGTCGCGGCTTCCGCGCCGGCGAGGGCCTGATCCAAGATACCGTTGAGCAGACAATCGCCAGTATGGGCTACGTAGGCCGCGTAGGCATGAAGGACACCGACGTCGAGATCCTCAACATCATGATCGGCAAAACCCAGGTGTGCTAGTTACGCGGTTTTACCAAACCGCGTAACCAGTCGACGCTGCAAACGCCCCTAAGCGGCAATCTGCCTTTCAATCGTCGGGCATGGCCAGAAGGCCTATGCCCTCCTCTTTCAAGGCACATTGCTCGCTTAGGGGCATTTTCGCTGACTTGTGCTCAACCTGCGGCGATATTTGGTTTGGAGCGAGGGGTCCTACGACAGTTCGTCGGCTACTTGGTGTTCGTAGAAGGCTTCTACTACGGCGTTAAAGTCGCGGGCGAAGTCTTCCATGGTTCCGCGCCAGGTGGCTCGGCCGGGCTTGCCTTGGCCCACAAAGGCGGTTTGGATGCCGCAATCGGGGGACGGGAAGTCGCGCTTGGGATCGTTGCCCACCATAAGGGCCTCGTGCGGCTCGAGCCCCATCACCTCAAGCTGTTCTAGATAGTAGGTGGCATCGGGCTTGCAGCGGGTGGTGTTTCCCATGTGCGTGACGAGCTCAAAGGGAGCGTCGGCCAGGTCGCCCCAACCCATGCGGCACTCGATGGCCCCCTGGGGAAAGCTGGGGTTGGTAAAGAGCGCACAACGCAGCCCTGCGTCCTGTACGGCCTGGAGCGCGGCGTGTGCGCCCGGCATGGCGTGGGCGTTAATGACATCGTCGTTCTTGTACGGAAGAACTTCGCGGTCATAGTAGGTAAACGCCTCGTAGATGAGGGGATCGGAGAGTCGGATCCCGCATCGGCGCTCGACCTCTTCTTGGTAAAACTCAAGATTGGTGCGGTTGTCCGTGCCGCTGCGGCGATTGGCGTTGAGGTCGACCAGGATGGTGCCGAGGCGTGCCATCGTGCCACCGCGGCTGCGGCGCCCGATATCCGCGAGCATCGAAGAGACATCCTTAAAATAGCGAAGGATGAACGCGTTGAGGTTGATGCTAAGAAGCGTTTCGTCCATATCGAAAACGACTGCTTTGAGCACGAGGGCACCTTTCTCGTAAATTTGATCTAGAGTCGTTGGCTCCGGATACTTTACCCCAAAGCCAATTGCCTGGCTGGTTATCGTCAAGTTGCGGAGACGTGTGTTCATAAGATTACGAAAAAGTCTCCACACGAGTAAAAAATCGCAGTTCACGCTTGAAATCGAACTCATTTCCCCGTAACCTATACGAACGTGATTGCATAAGCGTCACATTAGTATCTGTCGGCTCCCGAGTGTTCCTAAACGTTGTGTGCTTGTCGCACCCTTCTGTAGGTCCTAGCAATCGGGGCCCCGTAGTTCGAAAGGGGTCCACCTTTGAGTGAGATTCAGAACTCGTCCATTTTCTCTTTTGACGATGTCAATGAGGAGGAGATGAACAACCTCATCGACGGTACGATTACCGACTTTGATGAGGGCGATCTCGTTAACGGCACTGTCGTTAAGATCGAGCATGACGAGGTGCTCGTTGACATCGGATTCAAGTCCGAGGGCGTTATCCCGGTCCGCGAGCTGTCCATCCGCAAGGACGCTAACCCTGCAGACATCGTTGCACTCGGTGATCCCATCGAGGCTCTGGTTCTCCAGAAGGAGGACAAGGACGGTCGTCTGGTCCTGTCCAAGAAGCGTGCCGAGTACGAGCGTGCTTGGAACCGCATCGAGGAGAAGTTCAACTCCGGCGAGAACGTCGAGGGCGAGGTTATCG
>DBEXMY010000058.1:0-6747 GCA_048168905.1 Collinsella sp.
CCCCCTCCGGGAAACGGCATCCCATTTCAAGGGCATAAACCGGGATGTGGTTTCCCCTAACGGCACCTTTGGGAAGCCGCATCCCACTCTGTACGCACAAAACGGGATGAGCTTTCCCATGGTGATCCAAGACCAGAAGCATGTCCGATAGCGCGGCCAGGTCAAGAACAACAAGGCAAGCGTCACGCCAATTTGGACGAGCGTCTGCTGCAGTTTAAGGCTGCTGGCCCATATGGTAGAGTTAACCACCCATGAATTTCAGCACACTGCGTGCTACCTGTTCTTTTGTCATTTAGGGAAGTGAACTTGTGAATGCTTCTGTCGCCAAGAAGGCCAGCCAGGCGGTGCGCCTGCTCATGATGGTGCTCACGGCAGTTCTCATCTTCTTCTTCATCAATGTCATGCTGCTCGTCTCCGATATCCAGGGCACGGCGCGTGTGGTCAACTACGCCGGCCTGGTGCGCGGCACCACGCAGCGAATCGTTAAGCTCGAGGACGCGGGCCAGCCTCAAGATGACCTGCTCAAAGCCGTGGATTCATACATCAACGGTTTGCGTTACGGAAGTGACGACCTCAACCTCGTCCGTCTCGACGACGATGAGTATCAGGCAAAAATGACCGAGCTTGCAAATTATTGTGATGAGCTTTGCACCGAGATTGCCCGTGTGCGTGAAGTCGGCTACGAGAACACCGATATCATCGCGATGAGCGAGGAGTTCTTTGGTATTTGTGACGATGCTACACGACTCGCGGAGGACTACTCTCAGGAGAAGGCGTCGGCGCTCAACTATCTCGAGGGCCTGGTGATCATCGACATCATGGGCTTGGTGGCGACCTTTGCGGTCGAACTTGTTCGCGCGGTGCGAACTGCCGCGCTCAATCGCGAACTGCAGAACAAAGTCTATCTCGACGAAGCCACAGGACTGCCCAACAAGAACAAGTGCGAGGAGGTCTTGGGGCAGGAGCAGCCTGTCTCCGCGGAGGCGCCCGTTGCGGTGTGCGTCTTCGACCTTAACAATCTGCATACGGTCAATAACAACTTCGGTCATGAGAAGGGCGATGAATACATTCGCTCTTTTGCCCAACAACTGGGAAGTGTGGCATCCGAGACGTGCTTTGTGGGCCGCGACGGCGGCGATGAGTTTATCGCGGTGCTGCGGGATTCCGATCGGGCTGCCGTGGAGTCCTGTCTCGCTCGGGTCCGTGCGAACGTGAACGAGTATTCCGAGGCTCACCCCGACATGCCCATCAGCTATGCGGTGGGCTTCGCGCTTTCCAGTGATTTTGATGAACCGCCTACGATGCGCGAGCTCTTTTCCCAGGCCGACAAAAACATGTACATCGACAAGAACCGCGTAAAGACAGCCGAGGCAGCCGGGCCGCAACGCGAGGACCGCTAAACCCGTAGCAAAGGGTAGCTAATTTGGGACGGGACTCTTTTGGCTACTTGAGGAGTTGGGCCATGGCGTTGACGAATTTTTGGACTTGGAGGGTGGGCTCGAGCGGGTAGTGCAGAAAGACCGGCACCTCTCGCCCGCACAGGAACGGCACGCCCACAAAGGCCGGGTGCACCCCCGACCATGCGCCGCAGGTGAGCACCGCGTCGCCCTTTTCCTCTGCCTCGTTAAAGAGCGCAAAGTCAAAGCTGTCCACGTCGATCACGTCAACGCCGCCGTCGGCCAGAAGGTCGATGCGCAGGCTGTCCATTGCGTCGTTGCCGTGACGGAGCACGCGCAGGCGCATGCCCTCCAGGTCGGCAACCGTAATGCGTGTCTTGCGCGCCAGCGGGCTCGTGCGTGGCACGTCGATATAAAACGGCACGTTAACGATGCGGAGCTTTTGGCAGACGTCACCCCAGCGCGGGGTCGAAAAACTCGACTGCACCACATCCACCTCGCGACCGAGGCTGCGCATGACGGATTCGCGCTCGTCATAGAGGTCGCTCACCGGCACGATCTCGAAGCGCAACGATGGCTCCAGCTCGTGTACGCCCGTCCACATCGACAGCGTCTGGCGCCCCGGACACATCATCGACACGCCCAGACGCACGGCCCCGCCATCGCCCGCCGCGCGTCGGGCACGGCGCAGCGCGTCCTCGGACTGCCGCATGATCGAACGTGCATCGTCCACCAGCAGAGCACCTGCCGGCGTCACCTTAACACCAGAATGCGAGCGCTCGAACAACGTGATGCCAAACTCGGCCTCGAAGCCCGACACCTGCTTGACGAGCGCCGGGGTCGACACGCGCAATTTTGCCGCCGCACGCGAGAAGCTTCCCAGCTCCGCGGCGGCCGATATGGCCTCGAGTCGTCGATCGTACACGTCAATCTCCCGTTTTCGCGCCCATGGCCACATGGTGCCACAGGGGGTTGTTTTCGCAGGTCACACACTCAATCAAGGACACATCGTCTTGCGAGCTATAAACCTACGGTTAACGCCATTCTAACAAATATGCAATTCACCTGCGCAAATGCAAAGCATACGATAACCAGCGAAAACCACGTGGGTCGGTTAATGGGAGCGACCCACCGGGAGGCACAAGAAGGGAAGTTCCTATGAGCAATTGGCTTAAGCTCGAGGGCGATGTCTGCGCCGTGACTGGCGCGCTCGGCGGTATGGGCGTCGAGATTTGCCGCGAGTTCGCCCGCAACGGCGCCAACGTCGTCCTGCTCGATCTGGACGAGGAGAAGGTCAAGGCTGCTGCCGCCGACCTCGCTGCCGAGTTTGGCATCCACGCCGAGGGTTACAAGATGAACGCCACCGACGAGGCCGAGGTTCAGGCCGCCGTCGACGCCACCATCGCCGACTTCGGTCGCGTCGACGTCCTCGTCAACACCGCCGGTATCCTGCGCTTCGCCGCCATGGAAGACCTGCCGCTGAGCGACTGGGAGCAGGTGCTCAACGTCAACCTCACCGGTTACTTCATCACCTCGCAGCGCTTTGGTCGCGAGATGATCAAGGGCGGCCAGGGTCGCCTGGTGCACATCTCGACCGTTGCCAGCCACTCCCCCGAGACGTTCTCGGGCGTGTACAGCTCCACCAAGGCGGGCGTCAACATGATGTCCAAGATGCTGGCTGCCGAATGGGGCCCCTACGGCGTCCGCTCCAACTGCGTCGAGCCTTGCTTCGTTAAGACCCCGATGTCGGCCAACTTCTACGCCGACCCCGAGGTCGAAAAGAGCCGCAGCCGCCTGATCGCCACGCGCCGCATCGGCGAGGTCAGCGATATCGCCAACGCCGTCATGTTCCTGGCGTCCAAGCGCTCGGACTTTACCACCGGCGACGCCATCAAGGTCGACGGCGGCTTCTCCAACATGATGGGCGACCTCACCGCCAAGCCCGGCGGCCGTCGCGCGTATGCCGACAACTACCTTAAGAACAAGGGCGTCGAGCTCTGGTCCGATGAGTCCGGCGTCGCCAAGCCGACCGACCAGTAAACCAACCCGACAGGGAGGACCCGCGGACACGCCTGTTCCTCCCCCGTATCGATTAGAAAGAGTCCAATGGCTTCCACCAACTCCAACAAGGGTCGCGCTGTCGTGCTTTCCGCCGCGTGCGTCACCATGTTCTTCATCAGCTCCATCGCGCTGTATTCCGTCGTAAGCAAGAACCTGCTCGCCGTCTACCCCGAGTGGTCCAGCGCCCTTACCTGGGCTTTCCCGGTCTTTCAGACCATCATGGCCGTGACGGGCATCTTCGCCGGCCGCATCTCCGATAAGATCGGCCCGCGCAACGTCGTGATCGCCGCCGCCGTGTGCTACGGCCTGGGCTGGTTCATGTCCGGCACCGTCACCGAGCCGTGGCAGTTCTACCTGTGGTTCTCGCTCGTCGCCGCCATCGGCAACGGCCTGGGCTACAACCCGGCGCTCACCACCGGCCAAAAGTGGTTCATCGACAAGAAGGGTCTCGCCTCCGGCATCACCCTGGCCGCTTCGACCGCCGGCCCCGCCGTGCTGTCCCCGGTGCTCGCCTCGCTGCTCATCCCGAGCCTGGGCATCTTTGGCGCCCTCAAGGCACTCGGCGTCATCTTCTTTGTGACGATCGCCGCCTCCGCCCTATTCCTGAAGGCCCCCGAGGCCGGCTGGCTGCCCGAGGGCTTCGAGGCCCCCAAGGGTGGCGCACATGCCGGCACCTTCGGCGACCTCACCCCGGGCGAGATGGTCAAGACCCCGCGCTTCTGGGTCCTCATCGTCACCTTCGCCTTTGCCGCCACCGCGGGCACCCTGCTCGTGGGCAAGGTTGCCTCCATCGCCGCCGTCCAGCTCTTCGCCGATCCCACGAGCGCCGCGGCCGTCGCGCTCGGCGGTGTGGTGGTCTCCGTCAACACCTGCGCCAACCTGGTCGGCCGCCTGTCCTTTGGCCAGATCATCGACAAGCTCGGCGCCTATAAGTCGCTGCTCATCAGCCTTGTCGTCACCATCGTCGCACTCGTCATCATGTCGATGAGCTTTACGCAGGCCATGTTCTTTGTGGCGCTCGCTCTGCTCGGCTTTAGCTTTGGCGCCCTGCTCGTCATCTACCCGCCGCTCACCGGTGGCGCCTTTGGTACCAGCAACATCGGCGTCAACTACGGCATCATGTTTTTGGGTTATGCCGCTTCCACCTGGATCAGCCAGCCCATCACCGCCGTGCTGTATCACGCCGAGGCCGGCAGCGCCGCCTACCAGCAGTCCTTCTACGGCGCCATTGTGATCGCCGCCATCGCCGTCGTGCTCACCGTCTACATGATGGTCTCCGACAGCAAGAAGAAGTCCGCCTAGTTTTACCGATGCGACAAAGGGACAGTCCCTTTGTCGCATTCCACCGGTCACCAGTATTAAGGAGTCGAAATGTCTGAGCTCAACCCCGTCCGCATTGCCGTTATCGGCGCCGGCGCCATGGGCCGCAACCACATCCGCTTTGTCACCGAGGAGCCCGAGGCCGAGCTCGTCGCCATCGCCGACGCCTTTGAGGGCGCCCGCGCCACGGCAGAGGCCGCCGGCGTGCCGTTTTACACCGATCCCGCCCAGATGATGGACGAGGTCAAGCCCGACGCCGTCATCATCGCCACGCCCAACGACCTGCACCTGGGCGTTGCCCGCGAGGCTGTGAAGCGTAACATCGTGCCGCTGGTCGAAAAGCCGATCTCCAACGACCTGGAGGATGCCCAGGCCTTTGCCGCCGAGGCCGAGACCGCCGGCGTGCCCGTGCTCGTGGGTCAGCACCGTCGCCACAACCCCTTCGTCAACAAGGCCAAGGAGATCATCGAGTCCGGCGAGCTGGGCAAGCTCACCGTGTCGAGCTTCCACTACATGATCTATAAGAACGACGAGTACTTCGATGTCGAGTGGCGCCGCAAGAAGGGTGCCGGCCCGATCCTGGTCAACCTGGTGCACGACGTCGACCTGCTCCGCTACCTGCTGGGCGAGCCCGTTGCCGTCCAGGGTATGCAGTCCAGCGCCGCCCGCGGTTTTGAGACCGAGGACTCCGCCGTGGTCAACGTCCGTTTTGCCGATGGCGCGCTCGCAAGCATGACCATCTCCGACGCCACCGCCAGCCCCTGGAACTGGGAGGCCACCGCTCGCGAGGATCCGCAGTACCGCCCCTTCGACGCCGACGCCTACTTTATCGGCGGCACTAAGGGCGCCCTGTCGCTGCCCCGCCTGCACCAGTTCTCCTACGACGGCGCCTCTAACTGGCACAAGCCGCTGCAGATGGAGATCCCGGCCGTGGACCCGGCGCTGCCGCACAAGATGCAGCTCAAGCACTTTGTGAAGGTCGTCCGCCGCGAGGTCGAGCCCGTCGTGACCCCCGCCGATAACGTCAAGACGCTCACGCTGCTTAACGCTATCAAGGAGGCCGCCGAGACCGGCCAGCTCGTCGAGCTGTAACGCTTTAGGGCGGGCCGCGGCAGAAACCCCATGCCGAACCCTTCGGTCCGCCACCAACAAGCCCCTCTTCTTTGCCCCGCGAGCAGCCTCCTGCCCGCGGGGCTTTTTGCTACCTTGCCGACGATTTTTCTGGGGCGGGGGCCATTTTGCGCCTCAGCTTGGTTCGTTTGCCACGAAATGGGCCTATCTACTACGTTTAACTGATCATCCTTAGCCATGCCGAATTTCGAGAAATAAAAACCGCAGGTAGACTGGTTGCGTATTTTCGGAAAACCGGGGGATGGTCGACCCATACGGGTTAAACGTAGTAGATAGGCCGTTTTCGTGGCGCGGCCCCAAAACAGTCTTTTGGGACGGATGGTATCCTTGGTAGCCCTGTGCTGCAAACGCACCTTAAACGCAAGGAGTCCCATGGATCTTATCGCCCAGCTTGCCCGCGAGCTCAACCTTAAGGCCGCCAACATCGAGGCGGCCGTCAAGCTCATCGACGAGGGCAACACCATCCCCTTTATCTCGCGCTACCGCAAGGAAGCCACGGGCGGCATGGACGACGTCGCCCTGCGCGCACTCGACGAGCGCCTGTCCTACCTGCGCAATCTTGAACAGCGCAAAGAGGACGTCATTCTGCTCATCGACGCCCAGGGCAAACTTACGCCCGAGCTCGAACAGCAAATTCGCGAGGCCACGCAGCTCCAGCGTGTCGAGGACCTCTACAAGCCCTACCGCAAAAAGCGCATGACCCGCGCACAGAAGGCCCGCGAGGCAGGCCTGGAGCCGCTTGCCAACATGATCATCATGCAGGCCTCGGCCAAGGGCAGCGCGCTCGACACCGCCGCGGCCTACGTCAACGAGGACGCCGGCTTCGACACGCCCGAGA
>DBEXMY010000059.1:0-3966 GCA_048168905.1 Collinsella sp.
GCTCAGTTGGTAGAGCACAACCTTGCCAAGGTTGGGGTCGCGGGTTCGAGCCCCGTTGTCCGCTCCAACTATCTTACGCGGTTCTAACGAACCGCGTTTTTTGTTGACGCTGCGCGGGCTCCGGGCACCCCATCTTGCCCCTCAATCGTCGGTCGCGTACATAAAGTACGCTTCCCTCCTCTTTCTCGGCAACCTGGGGCACCCGGAGCCCGCTCACTGTCGTGGCCGGGAAAGTGGGTCTTCCGTTCTTTTCACTAATCGGTCGATTCGTCCCAGGAGGCTTGAACCCGAGAGGGGTCGAGCATTTTGGGTCGTGGCTGTGGCGTTGTTTGCCGCGGATGTCCGCTTTGGGCGTATCATCGTGGGCATCTCGCAAAACCTCGTTGCAAGGGAGACTTATCCCATGGCTACAGAAAAGTCTTCTTCGCGCTCATGGATGTCCGATGCCGCGATCTATCAGATCTACCCGCGCTCGTTTAAGGATTCGACTGGTTCGGGTCTGGGCGATATCGCGGGCATTACCCAGCAGATGGACTATCTTGAGCGGCTGGGTATCGAGGCCATCTGGCTGAGCCCGTTTTACCCTTCGCCTCTTGTCGATGGCGGCTATGATGTGGCGGACTACTGCGATGTCGACCCACGTCTCGGCTCGCTTGACGACTTCGATGACATGATCGCTGCGGCTCGCGCGCGCGGCATCAAGGTCATCGTCGACATCGTGCCCAACCATTCATCCAACCAGCACCCCTGGTTCAAAGCCGCTCTTGCCGCCGGCCCCGGATCGCCCGAACGCGCCCGTTATATCTTCCGCGATGGTCGCGGCGAGCATGGCGAGCTGCCTCCCACCAATTGGAATGCCAACTTTGGCGGCCCCGCATGGACGCGTGTTGCGGACGGTCAGTGGTATCTGCACATGTTTACGCCCGAGCAGCCGGACTTTGACTGGTCATGCCCTGAGGTTCACGCGCTCTTTTGCGACGTCCTGGCGTTTTGGAGCGATCGAGGCGTCGACGGCTTTCGCATTGATGTGGCGCAGGGTCTCGCCAAGGATCTCGACCGCGATGACCTCGACCGGTGGCATCTCGCCGAGGGCGATGACATGGTTGACGACGGCACCCATCCGCTGTGGGACCGCAATGAGGTCCACGAGATCTATCGCGAGTGGCGCCGCGTGTTCGACCGCTATAATCCGCCGCGCAGTGCCGTTGCCGAGGCGTGGGTGCTGCCCGAGCGCCAGTATCTCTACGCGCGTCCCAGCGAGCTTGGCCAGACATTCAACTTTGAGTTTGCCAAGGCCACTTGGACCTATGATGACATGCACACTGCAATCGAGAAGGGCTTGAAGGCAGCCGTCGAATCCGATTCCGCCTCGACCTGGGTACTCTCCAACCACGACGTGCCGCGCGTGGCGACACGCTATGCCCTGCCGCAAATCAAGGCGACGCGCTACCACCAGATTGCGCTCGACTGGCTCTTGCGCGACGGGTCGTCTTATGACGAGGACCGTGAACTCGGCGAGCGCCGCGCGCGGGCGGCCCTTTTGCTTGAGCTGGCGCTTCCGGGCTCGGCATACGTGTATCAGGGTGAGGAGCTCGGCCTTTTTGAGGTGGCTGATATCCCGTGGGCTGCACTCGAAGACCCTACTGCGACCAATACGCACGGACCGAAGCGTGAGAAGGGGCGCGACGGCTGTCGTGTGCCCCTGCCGTGGGTGGCGGCGGACGATCCCGCGCATGGCGGATCGTTTGGGTTTTCGCCGGCAGACGCCGATGCGGCGCCCCATCTGCCGCAGCCTGCATGGTTTTCCGATTATGCTGCCGATAGGGAAGAAGTGGACCCGACATCGATGCTTGCGCTCTATCGTGACGCCCTCTGGCTGCGGCGCAAGCTGCGCGGTTGCGCCAACGATCTTGCGTGGCTCGATCTTGACGGGCGCACCGGTCTTGCGGATGGTGCCGAGGGCGCCGAGGGCGGCGTCATCGCCTATCGCCGCGACAACGGCTGGGCGTGTGTGACGAACTTCGGCGCAGCACCCGTGGAGCTGCCGGCGGGCAGGGTCCTGCTCACCTCATCACCGCTTGCAGACGGCAGGCTCGCGCAGGACAGCTCTGCCTGGATCATGCTCGGTGAGATGTAGGGGTCTCTTGCGGCGAGATTGCGTTTGCCCGCGCCTTCCGTGGTGGCTGATGTCTTCGCGAGGTTCGCGAGGGCGTTGCAAAACTTTTTAAAAAAAGTTCTTGCATAGGATGCGGGCATCACGTAAGATTAATCCTCGTAAGCGGACATGGCTCAGTTGGTAGAGCACAACCTTGCCAAGGTTGGGGTCGCGGGTTCGAGCCCCGTTGTCCGCTCCATTTGGGCGTTTAGCTCAGGGGGAGAGCGCTTCCCTGACACGGAAGAGGTCACAAGTTCAAATCTTGTAACGCCCACCAAATGTTCGCAGCTCAGAGGCTATGTCCTCTGGGCTGTTTTGTTTTGCTACCAAGCACGCCGTCAAATATGCCACCAAATATTGATCCAAGGTCCCCGTAGAGGTGCCGGCAGGTTGCATACGTCCTGGCCGACCGTGACCGCAACATGTTGGTCAAGCATAATCTTTTGGATTCTTTTGGCGTGAGCGGCTTGGTTTTGGTAGGATTTGACAGCGGCTTGACTAAGGGGGTTTTATAACTGCCATGCAGGTAGCCGTGTTGGTAACGTTTTACCGACTTGCCAAGAACCCCTCATAATTAATGCGTCTGCAAAATGACTAATTGCTTTGACCTGCTGAAACACTATATGTTGTGTTTGACCTAAAAAAAGAATACAGGATATAGATGCCTCTTTGTCGTATGATAGATGGCGGACAGAGAACGAGGACCTTATTCGCCCCATTTGGATGGATCTTCGAGCCCCTTGATTGGCTGCGAGGATTGTCCGCATGAGGGCCTATGGTTTTCGAAAACACAGATTGCGCGACGGCGCCGCAAGACAGGGGCAAGCCCTGCCGGGCATCGTTTGGCTCTGAAGCGCAATACGATTTCGACGCGAAAGAGGCAAGAGGATGAAGATCATCAAGCGCAGCGGCACCGAGGTTGTCTTTGACATCGATAAGATCGTCAATGCCATCCGCGCCGCAAACTTGGAGGTCGAGGAGAGCTCTCGTCTTACCGACCGCCAGGTGGTTTACGCGGCACAAAACGTCGCCGAGGCATGCGAGAACGCGGGCCACACCGTGTCGGTCGAGGAGATTCAGGATCTGGTCGAGGACGAGATCATGCGTCTCGACTGCTACGAGGTCGCTCGCCATTACATCATCTATCGCTATGTTCAGAGCCTGAAGCGCCAGAAGAACACGACCGACGACAAGATTCTGTCGCTGATTGAGTGCAACAACGAAGAGGTCAAGCAGGAGAACTCCAACAAGACCCCGACCGTCAATTCCGTTCAGCGTGACTACATGGCCGGCGAGATCTCCAAGGACCTGACCCAGCGTGTGCTGCTGCCCCAGGAGATTGTGGATGCTCACAATGAGGGTCTGATTCACTTCCATGATTCGGACTACTTTGCCCAGCACATGCATAACTGCGACCTGGTGAACCTGGAGGATATGCTCCAGAACGGTACTGTTATTTCGGGCACGCTGATCGAGAAGCCGCACAGCTTCTCGACTGCCTGCAACATCGCGACGCAGATCATCGCTCAGGTTGCTTCCTCCCAGTACGGTGGCCAGTCGATTTCGCTGACCCATCTTGCCCCGTTCGTTGAGGTGAGCCGTCAAAAGATTCGCGGCGAGGTCGCCCGCGAGCTCGAGGAGCTCGGCGTTTCCGCATCTCCCGAAAAGGTCCGCGAGGTTGTTGAGGACCGCCTGCGTGACGAGATCCGCCGCGGCGTTCAGACGATTCAGTATCAGGTCGTGACCCTTATGACCACGAATGGCCAGGCGCCGTTCGTGACGGTCTTTATGTATCTCAATGAGGCCCGTAC
>DBEXMY010000060.1:0-4338 GCA_048168905.1 Collinsella sp.
CTACCTCCGTTGCAGTGGGGCAACAGGCAGAGAGTTCCTCGAGACAATAACCCAGCTGTTTGAGAACGCTAAGAACACCCAGGAATTAGTGAATATAGTACTCAACGGCATTCGCTTTGGAGACACTGAGCTATGTTCAAACCAGTCGGAAACACTACAGGCGCTCGTGCACGAGCAATTTGACCCCGCCTCGCTCTTGGTCAATCCCCTCAACACGCTTTTTTTCACTCGTGATCCTGCCGTGGTAGTCGGAGACGGCATCATCCTAAATCATATGTATTGGCCTGAGCGTGATCGTGAGGTCGCCTTATACCGGCAGATATTCACCCACCACAAGATCATGGGAGAAACCCCAGTATGTGATTTGAACAGGAGTAGTTACCATATCGAAGGCGGAGACATTCTTGTTATCAGTGCTAAGACAATATTAGTTGGAATCTCTGACCGAACTGAACCCGCCGCCGTCGAGTCACTTGCCAAAGAGCTCCTGACCTCAAATAAATTCCAGACCACCGAGCTAATTGCGATTCGAGTCCCCTCTGACGGGCTGCGCATCCACCTCGATACGTTCATAAGTAGAATTGATCACGACGCGTTCCTCATCGATCGTGAGATATGCAATGCCGTTGATGCATACAGCATTCAACTAAAACGATACGGAAAGGGCCTTACGATCACTCCTATCGATCGCACGATTCCGGAAATACTCTCTGCAGCCTGTTGCGAACCAATAAAAGTAATTGACTGCGGAGGCGGGAATCAAACCGCCTACGAAAGAGAGCGCCGGAACAACGCAACGTCTATCCTTGCGCTCTCGCCAGGAAAACTATGCGTATATGAAGAAAACGTTTGGACCAACGAAGCGCTTGAGAAAGCAGGAATGGAATTATTCCCGTTATCCATTGACGAGCTCACCAAAGGCTATGGTGGCACAAACTGTCTATGCCTCCCTCTGTGGCGAGAGGATCTATAGCCATGGGCTTCGGGGCAAATATTCGTAAACTCCGCACCATGGAGCATCTTGGTCAGGCGCAACTTGCAGAGATGTTGGGGGTATCTAAAGAGACCGTTTGTCGTTGGGAAAAAAGTCGGTATGCCCCCCGTGAGCGCCATATTGAAAAGTTACAAGCGCTCTTCGGTTGCACCCGCGATGAACTTGTTGGCGAGGAAAACGGTTTGGCCGTAAAGCTCGCAAATAAAAGAATCGTCACCGACGAAGACCCTGCTGTCCACGTAATGGAGGGCGCATTTCCCGTCATCGATATCGAATCGCAAAAGCGCCGCATCACGCACAGCCAACAAAATGCTTGCGCGCCTGTAGACGTAGCTAAGCGTCACCCACATAGCGTTTTCGTTAAAATCAAAGGTGACGAAATGTCCCGCATTTACCCTCCCGGCAGCTTACTACTTGTCGATACCACCGCAAAGCCTTGGAACGGCTGTGCTGTATTGGCGCTCGCAGACGGTAAAACACCGGTAATTAGGCGATTTGCAGAAGGAAACGACATGATTGTGCTGTCGTCCCATTCATATGCAACAGCAAGTCCGGATCTGATGTTTAACAAACGGAGAATTAGAATCATAGGAGTCGTCGTTTGGTATCAAGCGAGCCACGATCACACGCTTAATTAAATCGACTTTCCCAAAAACGACCGTACCGCACAGATAGCTCAAAGCCCCAGCTCAAAAGAACTACTTTTTGGACGCTTTGCGCTCGTCACGGATGCGGGCGCGGTCCATGGCTGCCTCGACGGCCGAGAAACGGCAACCACAGTAGTTCTGCCGATACATGCCCAGCTCGCGCGAACGGCGTGTCGCCTCGGGGTAATACGGGCGAAAATCGCGAATGACCGGGGTGAGCCCATGTGCCGCCGCCAAGCGCTCAAGCACGTCATTACAGGTATCGAACAGCTGATACGGTGAGACGGCGAGCGTCGTACCCACATATTCGAACCCGCGCCCCTGGGCCACGCGGCACGCCTCGGCCAAGCGCAAGGCATAGCACGCGCGACAGCGACGGGGCCGATCGGCACCCAGCGGTGCCACGCCGGTCTCCCAGCGATCGCGGTCCTCCCCCGCCTCGATGAGCTCGATGTCGCCATCGGCACACCACCGGCGCAGCTCGTCCAAGCGGAGCTGCCATTCATCGCGCGGTTGAATATTGGGGTTGGTCCAGCAAATCGCGGGCTCAAACCCCTCCTCGCGCAGCAGGTGGACCGGCTCAAGAGAGCACGGCGCACAGCAGGCGTGCAACAACAACGGCTTCATCGACATCTCCTCACCCGAAAAAGCGCACGCCGAAGGACGTGTCCTCGCAGGCAACAATGCGGCGATCGCGCAGAATGGTTCGCACGTAGTACCAGTCGCCCACACAGCCCGACAAATGCAAGCCGGCCGCCAGGTAGCACAGCAGCGGATAGCCCGAGAACGCAAACCCCAGGGCAAACGCTGTCGTCACAACAACCGTCGGCGCCAGGCAAACTGCCACGTACCGCCGGCGCGAATACACCACGCCCTCGGCGCAGGCATAGATCATCGCCGTCTCGCGATTCGCCCCAAAGGTCACCTGCGCGCCCGCAGGCGCCAGCAGCTTAAAAAACACACCGTGCACCAGCTCGTGCACGGCAAATGACGCCGCCGAAACCGCAGCTAAGCCGACTATCCAGCCCAAGACCGTGGTCCAGCCGCCCGCGTCAGCCGCATCCAAGTCCGCAGGCCCGCCCATCAGCATAAACACCGGCACCAAGCACACAGCAAATGCGCCGAGCACGGCCATCCCCCACACAAAGCAGGCGTGCAGAAAATCCTCGTCTTCAAACGCATGTATGTTGGAAATCTCATTCATAGCATCTTAGGATAGCGCCCCTGCCACGTACCCGTCCGCATGTGCGATAATGTCGAACGATATGCACGAATTGACCACCGCGCCGCCGAGCCCAACGCCCGGCTGCGCTCTCACCATATGCGAAGGAGTCCCATGGCATCCAAATACTCCATGAACGACCGTCCCAGCTGGCCTCGCCGCGCCATCGTTACCGCCGGCGAGCCCTACGGCAACAAGGGCCTTCACTTTGGCCACGTCGGCGGCGTCTTTGTCCCGGCCGACTTCTTCGCCCGCTTCCTGCGCGACCGTCTGGGCCGCGAGAACGTCATCTTCACCTCGGGCACCGACTGCTACGGCTCGCCCATCATGGAGAGCTACCGCAAGCTCAAGGAGAACGAGGGCTACGACAAGTCCATTAACGAGTACGTCGAGTCCAATCACTCCCGCCAGGCCGCGACCCTCAACAACTACAACATCAGCTGCGATATCTACGGCGGCTCGGGCCTTGAGCCGGCTGCGCAGATTCACAACGAGGTGACCGCCGAGATTATCGAGCGTCTGCACGAACAGGGCACCATCTCCAAGCGCTCCACGCTGCAGTTCTACGACGCCAAGGCCGGCACGTTCCTCAACGGCCGCCAGGTGATCGGCCGCTGCCCCATCCAGGGCTGCAAGTCCGAGAAGGCTTATGCCGACGAGTGCGACCTGGGTCACCAGTTTGAGCCCGAGGAGCTCATCGCGCCCAAGAGCCAGCTCACCGGCGAGGTGCCCGAGCTGCGCCCGGTAGACAACCTCTACTTCGACCTGCCGGCCTACCTCGACTTTATGAAGACCTACACCGCCAAGCTCGCCCAGAACCCGCAGGTTCGTTCCGTGGTCTCCAAGACCATGGAGGAGTGGCTGCTGCCGGCACAGCTCTATATTCAGAACAAGTTCCGCGAGGCCTTCGACGCCGTCGAGGACCAGCTGCCCGAGCACACCGTGCTGGAGCCCGAGGGAAACAAGAGCAGCTTTACCGTCACCTTCCCCAGCTGGAAGGAGCGCGACGACGCCCATGCGGTGCTCGCCAACGGCGGCGTGCGCTTCCGCAGCGGCAAGGCGCTCGTGCCCTTCCGCATCACCGGCAACATCGACTGGGGCGTTCCGGTGCCCGAGGTCGATGGCGTCTCCGACGTCACCTGCTGGTGCTGGCCCGAGAGCCTGTGGGCGCCCATCAGCTATACGCGTACCGTGCTCGCACGCGATGCCAAGGCCGCCGGCGTAACCGAGGGCGTCGCCGCCCAGGATGCCGCCCTCATGGGCGAGCCCGCTGCCGATTCCACGCAGGTACCCGCTCCCACCTACCAGCACAGCTCGCTCGACTGGCGCGACTGGTGGTGCTCTGACGACGCTCAGATCTACCAGTTCATCGGTCAGGACAACATCTATTTCTACTGCATCGCGCAGACCGCCATGTGGGAGGCCCTGGGCTGGGACCTCACGCAGAGCACTGTCAGCGCCTGCTCCCACCTGCT
>DBEXMY010000061.1:0-4815 GCA_048168905.1 Collinsella sp.
ATTTTGGCAGGTTTTATCTGGGCAAACGTCCAAACCGACGTAAGGGAGTTGCCTTCCCTCGTGGCGGTCTTCTAGCAGAAAAACCAAGTGAGTAGGCTTTTTGCAGAAGGCCGAGCACGCCCTAAAACGCCACAGCTCTAACCTGCGGTTTCATCGATCATTTGTCGCGATGTGCTCGGCAGGTTCAAAAAAGTCTACTCACTTGTATCTGAGACGCACCAGATTGGCAAAAACCGCCGCGAAAGGGCCCCTGGTCCCTTCGCGGCGGTCATACACCTCTGATTTTGCGACGATTTTGCCCGCTTGTTACTCGCTGTAACGGGTGGCGATGGCAGCTTGTACCATGCCGGCGCTCATGAGGTAGGTCACCAGGAAGTAGCCGCCGTAGGCTGCCAGGAAGATTGCACAGGTGAGGCCCACGGTGCCACCGATGCTCATATTTCCGAATATGCTCACCAGCTCGATGATCACCTTAAGTGCCACAAAGGAGTGCGCCAGGCCCACTGCCAGCGGGAACAGGAAGAATACCGCTTGCTGTGCCATCACCGAATGGCGAATCTGGCGGTCGTCGCAGCCGATCTGTGCCAGCACACGATAGCTGCGGCTGCCGTCGGCCACATTGGAGAGCTGCTGGATCGACAGTATCGCCGCGCATGCAACGACCAATACAAAGCCGATGTAGATGGCTAGGTAGCTAATAAGACCGTTCATTTGCGCTGCCTGCGTGTACATCTCGGAGCGTGTGATGAAGGTTCCCCACGACCCCGGCTCCTTGCCGTCAACGAGCAGATTGTCGAGCACAGTGTATTTAATGCTCTCGTCTGCCTCGGTCGTATCCATCCCCTGTTTGTAGTTAACGAGCAGGCTACTGGAATACGGCTGCAGATTAAGCTGGGACAACAGCTCGTCGGCAACGACGACGGTACCCGGATTGCTGCCCATCGCCGAGTTGGCGATGGCCGCCGTATCTTCGTCCGACTTATCGGTTGCGGGCTTGAGCGTATGCCCGCCCAAGGTAATGGCATGGCCGCCAGCCATATACTTGGTGTACATGTCGACCAGCTCGCCGCCCATATCACACGTGAGCAGATACTGGTCGTGACCGATGTGCACCGGCTCCTCGCCCATCATCTGACGCAGTTTGTTGTACTGGCTCGCCGGCGTCACAAACAGACCCATCGCATCGGCATTGCTACCCCCGAACGCCTTGGGAAGCTTTTCGCCCATGATCTTGCACATCTCACTTGGGGTCACCGAAGGATCTGAACCGCCAAACGCGTAACTCAGATACGAATCGATCTGCACATGCTCACCGGCAACATCGGCGATATTGACCTTCTTGCCGGTCTCGTCGTTGTTGTCCGCCGACTTGCCCTTAATACCGTCTGCAACGTTATCGTGATCGATACGATCGCCGTGCCATGCGGAGTACAAATCGACCGTACTATCGGCCAGCACCATTCGATCGGCCTCAGACGGATTGAAAGACTCTTTGTAGAAGTCGAGCGTATCGGGCGTGTAATAGACATACGTCTGCGACATGTCGGCCGGATTATAGCGCTCCAGGTTTTCGTTCATCACGTTGGCAATCGACATACCGCACGTCACCGAGGTGATGGCCAAAAACATGAGCATCGCGATGACGCCCATCGAAAAGCACACCGTGTTGACCTTGGCCGCAAGCTGGCGCACGGTAAACATGTTGAGGCCGCGCCAATACACGCCGCGCAGGCTCTGCAGCAGCTTGATGAGCATGCCTGAGAGTCCCCAGAACAGGGCAAAGGTGCCCACGGTAACCATAGCGGTTGTAATACCAAACTGGTTCATGGCCTCTTGCAGCTTGCTGTCCGTCGCGGTTAGCGGGAACCCATCACGTAGCAGACGGTAATAGGCCACGCCCACAAGCGCCACGCCCACGGCAAAGATGGCAATCGCAATCCAGGGGTTGCGTGTCTTGATGCTCTCGTTGCGACGCTCGGCACCCATAAGCTCGATGAGTTTGGTACGACGCACGGCGCGAAGGTTCAGCAGTAGCGTGAGCACAAACATTACGAGCATGCAAGCAAGGGTCAGGTTGAACGCATGCACCGAGAAAAAGAAGTGGAAATTGGCGATCTGTGTCTTAAAAAGCGAGGCCGTAAAGAACGTCATGAGCTGGGAGAGTCCCACACCCAGCACAATGCCGGCGACAAAGGCCACGACCGACACTATCACGGTCTCGAGCGCCATGATCGTGGCGACGCGCCCACGCCCCATGCCGAGCACCTGGTACAGGCCAAACTCCTTCTTGCGGCGTTTCATGATGAAGTTATTGGCATACACCATCAAAAAGGCCATGACACCGGCCAAAAAGTACGTCAGGTCGCCGAGCATGCTGCCCATAACCTGCGCCAAGCCCTCTTCATCGATTCCGGCGATGTCGACCTGCATCGAGATGGTGTTAAAGGCATAGAAGACCGTGACGCCCAGGGTGAGCGTCAAAAGGTAGACGAGGTAGTCGCGGCCGGCACGGCGGACGTTGCCCCAAGCGAGTTTACAGAGCATCGGAGCCCTCACCGCCCATCATGGCAACGACCTCCATAATGCGGTCGAAGAACTCTCGGCGGTCGGTGTCGCCGCGGCGCAGCTCGGTGAAGATCTTGCCGTCGCGGATAAACAACACGCGGCTCGTGTAGCTGGCAGCAAAGCTGTCGTGCGTGACCATGAGCACGGTGGCGCGTAGGCGGCGGTTAAGGGCCTCCAGGCTCTCGAGCAGCAGGCGAGCGCTCTTGGAATCGAGGGCGCCGGTGGGCTCGTCGGCCATGATCATGGTGGGGTCGGTAACGAGCGCGCGAGCCGCGGCAACGCGCTGCTGCTGACCGCCGGACATCTGGTAGGGATACTTGTCGAGCACCTGACTGATAGACAGGCGCGCTGCCACATCCTGCACGCGGGTCGAGATCTCTGCCGAGTTTGTGCGGGCGATGGTGAGCGGCAGAGCGATGTTCTCGCGTGCCGTGAGCGTATCGAGCAGGTTGGAGTCCTGGAAGATAAAGCCGAGCTCCTCGCGGCGGAACTGCGAAAGCTTGGCCTGCTTCATGCGCGTCACGTCCTGACCGTTAATGCGGATCGTGCCGCTCGTGGCGCTATCGATGGTCGAGACGCAGTTGAGCAACGTCGACTTGCCCGAGCCCGAAGCGCCCATGATGCCCACGAATTCCCCGCGGTTGACGGTAAAGCTGACGTCGTTGAGCGCGCGGGTCACGTTGCCCAGCGCTCCATATACCTTTTCGAGATGTGCGACCTCCAGTACCGGGGTCGCCATGTGCGTGGTTTGCATACCGAGTCCTTTCTTGCGATTAGTCTACGGCATCTATAGTCGCAAGAAGACGAGTCGGCTACCATCGATATGGCTTACGCTTGCCTTACCGTTGTGTAAGGTACGGGTAGCTAGCCTGTCACGTGTTGATGTTGAGAGAGGACTCCTGTTGAAGACTGTTCATGTTGCCGCTGGGATCATTCGCAAGGATGGATCTGACGAGCTGCTTGCCGTGCAGCGCGGCTACGGCGACATGCGAGGACTTTGGGAGTTCCCGGGCGGCAAGCTCATGCGCGGCGAGTCGCCCGAGGACGCCGTACGCCGCGAGCTTATGGAAGAGTTGCAGGTAAAAGTCACCAACCTGCGTGATTTCTATACCGTTGAGTACGACTACCCCGATTTCCATCTCTCCATGGAGTGCTACTACTGCTCACTCGCCGATGAATCCGATGAGCCCCAGAAGCACGACCGCCAGCTCGATATCCGCTGGATTCCGCGCACCTCGCTTGCCACGGTGGAATGGATGCCCGCCGACAAGGGACTCATTGATGCCCTGATTGAGTTGAAGGAAGACCGGCTTGAGGCCAACGGCGCTGCCAACGACGCCGAGGCCACCGCGACCGACGAGCCCGCCACCAAGCCCAAGCGCGCACCTAAGCGCCGTAGCAAAAAGCACCCCAAACCAGGTCTGCTCGACGGCATCGATACCTCGGACCTTTCCGCCGACGAGCGCGAACTGGTGCGCCGTCGCGCCGCCATAAAAAAGTCCATGAAGGGCAACAAACGCGCGAACACCAAGCCCGAGCTGCTCGTACGACAGCGCCTGCGCGCCGCGGGCCTTACGGGCTATCGCTTGGAATGGAAGGTTCCCGGCAAACCCGACATCGCCTTCCCCGGACGCAAGATCGCCATCTTCGTCAACGGCTGCTTTTGGCACCGCTGCCCCAAGTGCAACCCGAGCCAGCCCAAGCGCAACGTTGAGTTTTGGGAGGCAAAGTTCCGTCGCAACGTCGAGCGCGACCGCGCTGCCATCGACGCGCTTACCCAAATGGGCTGGACGCCCATAACCATCTGGGAATGCGAACTCAAAAAGGACCGCATCGACGCCACCATGGAAAAGGTCATCGAGCAGGTGCGCACTGCAGAGCCGCAGCGCTAGGAACGAGCCGTCCACACGCCCCACACAGGCAAGCCACATCCGTGCCACAAACCTTAGAAAGCCCTTAAGCCCAAAACCTTTCAAGAGTGTTACTCGATAGCTTTTACCTGCGGTTTCATCGCAACGTCAAACCTCATTAAGCCTTTCTTTAGCACTTCTTTGCAGCAGCCGCGGCATAATACTGCCAACGCACGGGACCTAGCAGCACACCCCGTGCGCAACCTTTTGGTGGACATCGAGGAGGCCGCATAAGCATGCATTCTTCCAATGACGCAGCACAGCAGCCATCCCTAAAACATGCAGACCTTTTCTCCTTCCCCCCGACACAGAGAAACGGCCTCCTCGACTCCCCAACCCC
>DBEXMY010000062.1:0-4415 GCA_048168905.1 Collinsella sp.
GCACATTAAGTGCTTTCCTTTGCGTGCGGAACTCGCGACGAACTAAACAGCCAGGCACGCTATGCGCGTTCGTCATCATCCCGGTGGGTGTCTGATAAAAGAAGGTGCGCCGGCTTTCGCCGGCGCCTTATAGGGGGTTTAGTTGGTAGCCATCTTTTTTGCTGCAGACTCTACGTAGTTGGCCATGTCGGCTACGTCGCAGACGTCTTCGAAGCGGACGGGTTTGGACTCGAGCTCGGCGAGTTGGGCCGGGGCGACCGTATTGGTTGTCTGCTCGAGCACGCGCATGGCCTCAAAGTCGTCCTCGGGAACGTTAAGCCCCAGAGCTTCGCAGCAGGCGCGCGGGAACTTGTAGGGGCTGGCGGTCGAAAGCAGCACGCGGGCCTTGGCGCCCACGGCGGGGGCGACCTGCTCAAAGACGTGATAACCGCAAGCGGTGTGCGGGTCGATCACGTAGCCGTTCGCATCCCAGCAGCTCTTGATGGCGGCGCGAACCTCGTCCTCGCTGGCCCAGCCGCAGCCAAAGACGCTCTGAATCTTGGCCAGCAGCTCGGCGGGCACCTCGTAGCGACCAGTCTGTGCCAGCTGCTCCATAAGGCCGGCAACGAGCTCGCAGTCGCCGTCGGACAGGAAGTAGAGCATGCGCTCGAGGTTGGAGCTGATGAGGATGTCCATCGACGGCGAAATGGTCGTGAAGAACGGACGGTTGCGGTCGTAGACGCCGGTGGTCAGGAAGTCGGCAAGCACGTTGTTCTTGTCGCTCGCGACGATGAGCTTGGCGACGGGCAGGCCCATGCGCTTGGCGTAGTAGCCGGCCAAGATATCGCCAAAGTTGCCGGTGGGCACACAGAACTCTACGGCGTCGCCAGCCTCGATAGCGCCGGCGCGCAGCAGCTGCGCATAGGCGGCAAAGTAGTAGACGACCTGCGGTACCAGGCGGCCGACGTTGATGGAGTTGGCGCTCGAAAGCACCGTGCCGGCGGCCTCCAGACGCTCGGCAAGCTCCTTATCGGCAAAGATGCGCTTGACGGCGCTCTGAGCGTCGTCAAAGTTGCCGCGGATGCCGCAGACGGCGACGTTGTCGCCCTCCTGCGTGGACATCTGCAGGTTCTGGACGCGGCTGACCTTGCCCTCGGGATAAAAGACGGTGATGCCCGTGCCCGGAGCGTCGGCAAAACCGGCGAGCGCGGCCTTGCCCGTGTCGCCCGACGTGGCGGTGACGATCATGATGCGCTCAGCGCCGCCGTCCTTGGCGGAAGTGCGGGCCATGAGGCGGGGAAGCATCTGCAGGGCGACGTCCTTGAAGGCGCTCGTGGGACCGCCAAAGAGCTCCATCACATAGGTCTGAGGGGCGTCAGCGCCCGGCGCAGCGTCGAGTTTGACGAGCGGCGTAACCTCTTCACTCGCGAACGTGCCGCGATATGCCTCGTCGACACACGCCGAAATTTCTTCGGCCGTGTAATCATTCAGTAACATTCCCAACACATCTTGAGCGATTTCAAAGTACGATTTATCTGCAAGCGAGCTGATATCGACCTGCTGGGTGCCGAGCTCGTCCGAGACAAACAAACCCCCGTCGGGAGCGATGCCGGTGCGGATTGCCACCTTACTTGAGCACGATAAAGTGCGCCCTCGTGTACTATGATAAGTTCCCATATAACACTGCTCCTCGGATGCCTTGGTCCCAATCGGTGAAACCATGGTATCAGAGCGCGCAAAATAGGTTCGCAGAGGCTTTTTAGAAAGGTAACCTCCAGCCCATGATTAAGATTGCCAAGTTTGGCGGCTCGTCGGTCGCCGACGCCGAACACTTTAAGAAGATCAAGGCCATCGTCGATGCCGACCCGGCTCGCCGTTTTGTGGTGGTTTCTGCCTGTGGTCGCCGTTTTAAGGGCGACACCAAGGTGACCGACCTGCTCTATCTGGTCAATGCGCACGTTAAGTACCACGTGTCGTGTGAGGAGCTGCTCGAGGACATTGGCCAGCGCTATTTTGATATCGCTGACGAGCTGGAGCTTACCTATCCCATCCGTGAGGAGTTCGCGGCCTTTGCCGAGCGCGCCCGCTCGGGCGGCTACTCCACCGAGGAGCTTGTGAGCCGTGGCGAGTACTTTACCGCCCGCCTGATGGCCGAGTACCTGGGCCTACCGTTCTTGGACGCCGCGACGGTTGTGGCGTTCCATCACGACGGTACGCTCAGCATGAATCGCACCTCCGAGCTGGTGCAGGAGTACGGCCAGCAGGGCGGCTTTGTTATGCCCGGTTTCTACGGCGCGACGCGTGAGGGCCAGATCAAGCTGCTCGACCGTGGTGGCGGCGATATTTCCGGCTCAATCCTGGCCAAGTGCCTGGGCGCCGACCTGTACGAGAACTGGACCGACGTTTCGGGCTTCTATTCTGCCGATCCGCGTATTGTTCCCGAGGCTCAGCCCATTGCGCGCGTTACCTACGAGGAGCTGCGCGAGCTTTCGTACATGGGCGCAAGCGTCCTGCACGAGGAGGCCGTGTTCCCCGTGCGCGAGGCAGGCATTCCGCTGGTCATCAAGAACACCAATGCGCCGCAGGACCCCGGCACCATCATTAGCGAGACGGCTGACGAGGGCGAGGCCGAGCCCATCATTACCGGCGTGACCGGCAAGCGCGGCTTTGTCGCCATCAACGTTGCCCGCGACCGCACCAAGCCCCGCGTTGGCTTTATGCGCCGTGCGCTTTCGGTGTTCGAGCGCTATGACGTTTCCGTCGAGCACATGCCCACCGGTGTCGACCGTTTTGGCGCCGTGGTGCAGGAGCAGGACGTGCACGATTCGCTGTACTCGCTCGTTGGTGACATTCAGCAGGAGGTCGAGCCGCTCGAGATCGAGGTTGTCGAGGGTCTGGCGCTCATCGCGACCGTCGGCCGTAACCTGCGCGGTCGTGCCGGCATCTCGGGCCACCTGTTTGGCATGCTTGGCCAGGCTGGCGTGAGCGTGCGTATGATTTCGCAGAGCTGCGACGAGATCAATATCATCATCGGTGTGGAGGAGAAGGACTTTGATCTGGCGATTCAGACCATTTACCGCGCCTTCTCCGACGAGAACGGCATTGTGAAGGTCTCCGATCTGGAGGCTCCCGCGCCGGTCGATCCCGCTCTGGTCGCGCTCCACAAGTAGCTGCTATCCCAGTAGATTTTTGGACTTGCCTCAAAAATCTATGGCGGGGCGTTTCGTTTCGGTTTCGTTTCGACGGGGCGGGTTTCGTGCCCGCCCCGTTCTTGTATACACTGGCAACAATAATCGGCCTGCTTGGCGTGCGGGCAAAAGCCACAACCTTTAAAGGGGGAAGCATGAAACAGTACACGGTTGCTATTTTGGGCGCGACGGGAGCCGTGGGCACCCAGATGCTCGAGTGCCTCAACGAGCAGGAGTTCCCGGTTGGCAAGCTCAAGCTGCTGGCGAGCGCGCGTTCTGCGGGCAAGACCGTCGAGTTCCGTGGCGAGCAGATCGTGATCGAAGAGGCTTGCCCCGAGGCCTTTGAGGGCTGCGACATTGTGCTTGGAGCCGCCGGTGACGATATCGCGAAGGAGCTGCTGCCCGAGGCCGTCAAGCGCGGCGCCGTCGTGGTCGACAACAGCCATGCCTTCCGTATGGATCCCGAGGTGCCGCTGGTCGTGCCCGAGATCAATGCCGACGATATCAAATGGCATCACGGCCTTATCGCCAACCCCAACTGCGCGACTATCATCGGCCTGGTTCCCACGTGGCCGCTGCATCAGCTCGCTGGCGTGAAGCGCATGATCGTCTCGACGTACCAGGCGGCTTCGGGTGCCGGCGCTCCCGGTATGGCCGAGCTCGAGGCTCAGCTGGCCGCCCTGGGCCGCGGCGAGGAGATTCCCGAGCCGCGCGCGTTTGCCGCCCAGCTGGCGAGCAACCTGATTCCGCAGATTGGCGGCGTCAAGGAAGAGGGCTTTACCTCCGAGGAGATGAAGTTGCAAAACGAGGGCCGCAAGATCATGCATCTGCCCGAGCTGCGCGTGAACTGCACCTGTGTGCGCGTGCCCGTGCTGCGCTCGCACTCCGAGAGCATTACGCTCGAGTTCGAGCGTGACATCACGGTCGAGGAGGCTCGTGCTGCGCTCGCTGCCGCTCCGGGCGTCAAGCTGGTTGACGACATGAGCGCCGAGGATGCGCACGATCGCTTCCCCATGCCGATGGATACGTCCGACCAGGACCTGATTTGGGTCGGTCGCGTGCGTCGCGACATCTCGAACCCCGAGGCCGCGCGTGGCATCACCTTCTGGTGCTGCGGCGACCAAATCCGTAAAGGCGCGGCAACCAACGCCGTCCAGATCGCTAAGCTGCTCTGCGAGTAGTGTGACCTGTCCGGCGGGGGCCGGGCTTGGTTTTCAGAACGTCCTCGACCATGTGTGGTGCCTTGTC
>DBEXMY010000063.1:0-8019 GCA_048168905.1 Collinsella sp.
GTCAACCCACGCTATAACGACGAAGTCAAATCTAGCTACTCGACCCAAAACAGCGGTTCATCATCGCTCAACGGCCCCGAATGTTCCTGGCTCAAAGCAAACAACAACGCCATCACGCTCGGCTACATTACGGGCAAACTCCCCTACTGCAACGAGGACGAAGACGGCGAAATGGAAGGCTCGCTCGCATCGCTTGCGACGACGCTGCACGATAAATTTGGCATTACGGTCAAAACCGTCGCCTTTGATAGCTACAAGATGATGTCAAAGGCCCTGTCAAAGGGAAGCATAGACGTTGCGCTGCCGGTATACCGAGATTACTGGTTTGCCGAGCAAACAGGCGTTGTGCAGTCGGTATCGTTGGGGACCATATCCCTCACCGCCATCCACACCGGCAGCAACCTGAACAAAGACCTTCAGAACATCGCCTGTACCAAATCATCGTTTGTCAACAAAAATGCACTTGAAAGTCTGTTCCACACAGCAACCGTAACCGAATACCAATCCGACGATGAAGCGTTCGACGCCCTCAGGAAGGGAACGGCGCACTGCATCGTCGCTCCCAGTTCACGCGTAAAAACCATCGGTGACCGTTACGATCTCGAGGACTGCGAGACGACCGAGCTCCCTGACACCTGTGAGCTCTCGTGCTGGATTTCGCGCGGAAAACCCGAGCTGTTGGGAATCATCAACAAGGGCATCATCAATGCCGGAGAATCGCTCTCCGCAAGCAATTTCTCCTCCACGTCGTACACGGCCCAGGAATCCAACACGCTTCAATTCCTTTTTCGCAACCGCACCGCCATTGCAGCTACCCTCATCGGTATGTTGTCGGTCGGCATCGTCCTGCTCATCTGGGCGCTCGTGCGCGCTCGAACCGAGCGCAAAAAAGCCGATGCCGCCAACGCCGCTAAGACGGCGTTCCTCACGCGCATGAGCCACGACATCCGCACGCCGCTCAACGGCATCCTGGGCCTTATCGAGATCGAGGAATTGAAGGAAGGCGATATGCAAGTCGCCCGCGAGAGCCGTGCCAAGGCGCGCGTTGCCGCCAATCACCTGCTCTCGCTGATCAACGACATCCTCGAGATGGGAAAAATCGAAGACCGCAAGCTAACACTGGAACATGTGCCTTTTAACCTCAAAGAGCTCTGTGACGATACGCTGGTGCTGTGCAAGCTCCGCGCGTCCAGCAACGGCATCACAATGCAGGACAATAGTCTGCCGTACGCCACGGGGCCATACATGATCGGCAGTCCCACCTATATCCGACAGATCATGATCAACCTGTTAGACAACAGCATTAAGTACAACAAGCACGGCGGCTCCGTCACCTTTAGTTCAAAGACCAAGCCACTCGATAACGGGCGCGCGCTCTTTTGCTTTAGCGTTTCGGATACCGGCATTGGCATGGCTCCCGAGTTTTTAAAGCATATCTATGAGCCGTTTGCCCAAGAAGGAGACGATGCGCGCAGCAAGTTCCAAGGAACCGGCATGGGCATGCCAATCGTCAAGTCGCTTATTGAACTGATGGGCGGCACCATCGAAGTCACCAGCGAACTCCATGTGGGCACCACGTTCTACGTGGAAATTCCGCTCGATATCGACAAGAACCCCCGGGCGCGGGCGAATACGGTCGAGAGGGCGCTCGACTGCTCGCTCGCCGACATGAACGTGCTGCTCGCCGAAGACAACGAATTGAATGCCGAGATTGCACAGACGCTGCTAGAATCCGAGGGCGTCGTGGTCACCCGCGCCGTCAACGGCAACGAAGTCGTCGATCTGTACCTATCGCATCCCGCCGGCAGCTTCGATGCGATCCTGATGGACATTATGATGCCGGACATGGACGGTTGCGAGGCAACCCGCGCGATTCGCCTGAGCGAGAAGGTCGATGCAGCCGATATCCCCATCATCGCGCTCACCGCCAATGCCTTTGCCGAGGACGCCAAGGCGGCACACGACGCCGGCATGAACGCCCATCTATCCAAACCGCTCGACTTTAACAAGCTCAAAAACATACTCGCCCGCATCAAGAAAAACGGATCCGTTTCGCTATAGTTTATGCTCAACCACCACGCACGACCAGAAAGGAAGCCAACGATGTTTAGACCCTTACGTCGAAAGAAACGCGCCATCACCGACGAGGATGCGCGCGAACTGCTCGCTACCTGCAAGCGCGGCGTCTTTGCCGTCAACGGCGACGATGGCTACCCGTACGCCATTCCCGTCAACTACTTCTTTGACGCCGAGCACGACAAGATTTATTTCCATGGCGCCAAGGCTGGCCACAAGGTCGACGCACTCAAGCGCGATGACAAGGTCTGCTTTACCGTATATGGCAACGAGTGGTACCAGGACGGTGACTGGGCTCCCTACGTTATGAGCACCGTCGTCTTTGGCCGTTGTCGCCTGGCGAATGACACCCCCGCGTTTATCGAGGACAAAGTCCGCCAGCTCGCCCTTAAGCACTACCCTTCTGCCGAAGAAGTCGAAGAGGAAATCGCCAAAGACATCAAGGGCGTCCAGCTCTACGAGATTTCGATTGAGCATCTCTGCGGCAAGCAGATTCAGGAAAAGTAAGCCCCTCAGCAGGCCTCATCAATAACAATATGGCCTGGTTCCAACCCACCTTGGAACCAGGCCATATGCTTATAGAGCGTCGGCGGCTATGTGCGCAAGCGCCTCAATGAGCTCCTGCGAGCTCACGGGTTTACTCAGGTGCGCGTTCATGCCCGCCTCACGCGAAAGCCTGCGGTCGTCGGCAAAGGCGTTGGCGCTCACGGCGATAATCGGCGTGGTCGCGGCATCCTCGCGATCGAGTGCTCGAATCTGACGTGTGGCCTCAAGGCCATCGATGCCCGGCATCATGATGTCCATCAACACCACGTCGTACTCGTGCGGCACGCTCGCGGCAAACATCTCGACGGCAGACTCACCATCCCTAGCGTGTGTCACGACGGCACCGGCACGGCTGAGCGTAAACTGCGCGATCTCGGCATTCAGATCGTTATCCTCTACGAGCAAAACGCGCAAGCCCTGGAGTGCATCGCCGTCTCCCGCGTCCACGCGAACTGCCTGAGGAATCTCGGAGCGTTTGCATTTCTCGAACGGCAGGCGGATGGTAAACGTCGTCCCCTGCCCCAAGACGCTCGTAAAACTCATGGTTCCGCCCATAAGCTCGACCAGCTGTTTTGCGATAGGCGCGCCCAGGCCAGTTCCCGACGAAGCGCCTTCCACCTGCTGCTCCTCGCGGCAAAACGGCTCGTAGAGGTGCTTTTGGAACTCCTCGCTCATGCCAATACCGTTGTCGGCGATCGTGTATTCATAGACGGGGACGCCATCCGCTGGCACCACCTCGCGGCACACCAGGCGGACATAGCCGCCCTGGCGGTTGTACTTGACGGCATTGCCGGCAATATTGAGCAACAAACGCTTGAGGTGCGTCACGCTCACCCGCGCATAGGGATGATTAAGCGTCTGCTGGTCGGAGATAATTGTCACCAGACGCTCCTCGGCCTGGCGCTCCAGAATATCGCGCACTTCACAGTTGAGGGCCACCAAATTTATGGGCACGAGGTTCAGGTCGACCTGCCCGCTCTCCAGGCGACTCATATCGAGCGCCTCGTTGGCAAGGTCGAGCAGCAGTCCCGATGCCGTCCAGATTTTTGAGCGGCACTCAGTCTGCTTTTGCAGATCGTCCGCATTGGCATCGCCAACCTCGACCATGCCGCGAATGCCGTTGATGGGCGTGCGCAGATCGTGGCTCATGCGACGCAGAAACTCCGTCTTTGCCGAGTTGGCAGACGAGGCCTCACGCGCCGCCTTTGCCAGCTTGTCGCCATAGTCGCGCTCCTGCTGCAGCAAGTCCGTCAAACGTCGACGATCAGCGCGGCGACGCACCGTCACAACAACGGCTATAACACCGCCGTAGAGTACCAGCACGCCGGCGGCAACAGCCGCGGCGACCTCAAAGTAGCGCTGCGCCGAGGCATAGGTGTACACATAGAATTTGTGCGCTTTTCCAAATGTGCCCAAATACCACTCGCCGTCGGCGTTAACCAATCTGACCTTACCAGCCAGGCATCGATCCTTAATACCGTCGACAATAAAGACATCCGTCGCAGGCAGATCGAACACGCCCAATACGGTGGGTTCAACGGCATTGGTCGCAACGACCTTGCCGTCGCTTTCGATCACGATATTGCCGCTATCGATGGTTTCATAGCCATCAAGCAAGCTCTGCAGTTTGAGTGTATTGCTTGCAACCGCTTTCGCGCTCTGATGCCTTACCGCGATAACGATGCCCTCGCCATCCTGCCGAGTCACGCAGCCAATGTCTGCGACCGAATCATCCGCAAGCGTGATGCGGGCGGTATAGGACTTAAGCGGATGAGTTGCCACCTCCAGCACGGGTGATTCTTTGAGATACGTAGCGAGCGACCCGTAGTCCACATCGCCCGTCGAGGACTCGGACACCAAATTGCCCGATGCGTCCGTCACGATCAGCGCGCTCACGTTGAACTGGTCGGCGTATTGCTCCAGCATGGCGTTATCCACCGAACCGTCGCGCTCCATATCGCGGGCAGCCTCTCCGGCGATTTCCATAACGCGTATCAGGTTTTTGGTCGTATAGGCGCTGTTGAATGCATCGTAGGAAAGGCTCTGCGTCGCCACGTAATCGACAACGTCGGCAAAGCGCTGCTCGGCTTGGGCCGTCGTGTAATCGTAGCTCATCATGCCGGCAACAACCGAGAGCGCTATCCCCAGCAGAGCGACAAGGAGCCATGCCCCTGTCGAACGATTGTCCCGCTCCTGAGCGGCGTGGTCGGGCGCATCGATCATGACAGGCCCTCCATATTCAAAAATGGCGAAGGGTCATCGAAGTACTTTGACACCAGGCGTTCCATGGTGCCATCGGCAAGCATTTCTTGGTAGGCATGAGTGAGCTTGACGTCGATGCCACGCGTATCGTTGATATCGAAAGCGGTGCCCAAACCGACCTCTAGCAGCGGCTCATCCAAAATGCGATATGCCACACCATAGTCTTTTTCGTAGGTGAGGAACGAGGACTCATGCGCGGCGATAGCGTCGACCAGGCCCTCGACGAGCGCCGGGTTCAGGTATGAACCGTCCGAAAAGCTGTAGAGTTCCTTGATCTGCGGAACGTTTTCATTTATGCGATTGAGCAAAATGTCCTCGGGCTTGGTGGTGGACTGAACCGCCACGATCTTATCCTCAAGATCGGCAAGCGTGTAGATATCGCTCTGGGGATCGACCGCGACCACCTGGCGGCTCGCAAGGTACGGGCCGGCCCAACGATATTCGTTTTCGCGACCCGTCATACTAAAGCTGCCCATGACACAATCGAGTTCGCCGCTCGCCAGCAGCTCCTTCTTCTTTTCCCAGTCGATCAGCTGGTATTTTGGCTTGTAACCAATGCGAGTCAAAGCCTCGGTCAATATCTCGACATCAAGGCCAACGATATCGCCGTACTCGTCGGTATACACAAACGGTGGATAGAGGTCGCTGCCGACGTTGAGCGTCTTAAGGTTGTCGTCTTTGGCCTGCGAGGCATCCAGGCCTTCTAATGCAGACGTCGAGGCTCTGCCATTCGACCCGGAACAGCCGGCTATCGCTACGACAAAGGCGCACGCTACCGCAAGCGCAACAAACAACGAAATGGCAACCGAGCGACGGGACCTTTTCATCGAGCTCCATACAATCCTGTTTACAGACTGAAATGGTAAAAAATAATAGCAAACAAAACCACACGAGTGCCCAATGGCTACAGACGTTTTACCATGTGGGGCCTTCCAGCCGACTTGGCAGAAGGCCCCGCATGCAGTGCTCACTTACCGTGCATTAAAAACGTAGCGGTCCAGGCGGTCGCACGCTTCCTTTACGCGCGAAAGCGGCAGCGCCAGATTCACGCGAATGTGGCAGGGCCCGTGGAACGGGCGGCCGTCCTGATATCCCACGCCCACGCGCGCCCCCTCGTCGAGCAGCCACTGAATATCGCGGCCATGCTCGCGACACCACTCGGTGCAGTCCAGAAACACCATGTACGTGCCCTGCGGACGCGAATAGGACACGCCCTCAAAATGCCCGTCCACGTAATCGCAGAAGTACTCGATATTGCCGGCAAGCACCTGGTTGAGCTCGTCCACCCACTCGTAGCCCTGCGGCTGGTAGGCACCGATAAGCGCATGCATGGAGAGGACATTCATCTCGTTGTAGTGGGTCTTGTTGGACACGGCGCAGATGCGGTCACGCAGCGTCTCGTTGTAGACAATGTGGTAGCTGCCGACAAGGCCCGCCAGGTTAAACGTCTTGCTCGGCGCATAGAGGGCAACCGTGCGCATGCGGGCATCCTCGCTCACCGACTGCGTCGGGATGTGCTTGTGCCCCGGCAGGATGATATCGGACCAAATCTCGTCCGAAATCACCACGCAATCGTGCTGGCGATAGATGTCCATGGCGCGCTCGATTTCGTCGCGCTCCCATACGCGGCCGCAGGGATTGTGCGGCGAGCAGAACACCGCGGCATGGATGTGGTTTTGGGCGAGTTTGCACTCCATGTCCTCAAAGTCCATGCGCCACACGCCCTGATCGTCGAGCTTAAGCGGGCTATGGACAATACGATAGCCCGCGGCCTCAATGGACTTGGTAAAGCCGATGTAGGTGGGGCTGTGGACCAGCACCGCATCGCCCGGCTGGACATACGCGCGCAGCGTCGACACGACACCGCCCAGCACGCCGTTTTCGTAACCGATATGTTCAGGGCGCAGGCCCTCGACGCCATTGCGGCGGCTCTGCCATTCGATGATGCGGTCGAAATACTCGGAGCGCGGATTGAAATAGCCAAACATGGGGTGCTGGGCGCGCTGAATGATGTGTTCCTGGACCGTGGGCACCGTGGCAAAGTTCATGTCGGCCACCCACATGGGAATGCGGTCGAAGCCCTCGTCGGGTGCGTTCGGGGCCATACCGGGGATCTCACCCCAAGAGTCAACGGCGATGGCGTCCATGCCGTGGCGGTCGATGATTGAAGTGAAGTCGTATTTCATGCTGGACTCCCGTGCAAAGTTGATTGTTTTGGTAGGCGTTATTGTCCACCAGCGTGGGCGGTTTTGGCGCGGGGTTTGGCGCTTAATTTGACGGGTGCGGACGAATGGCTGGTTAGTCTTGCGCGTCGTTGACGGCAACTACGGTTAGCTGGGTTTCATCGACCGTAAACGATATGTCGAGCCCGGCGTAAGCCAGATGATAGACGCGGTGTGGCTCGTGCTTGCTGCCCGCGCGGCGCGGGTCTTGGCGAAGGACCTCGACCAAGCCGAGGAGCTTTGCGGGCGGGACCATATCCTGCAGTGCTTGCGGAAACTCAACATCGAGCTCTTGCCACGGAGCATCCTCGATCCAGCCTCCGGTCGCATCCGGGTGGCAGTCCGCAAACAGAATGTAGGGCTTGATGTCGTAGATGGGCGTACCGTCGCGCAGGTCGGCCCCCAACACATGGATGATGGGGCCATCGTCGGTGAGCTCGACACGATCAAGCTTGACGCAGGTGAGCCCGATGGGATTAGGGCGAAACGGACTGCGCGTGGCAAACACTCCCACACGTTCGGCTCCGCCCAGACGCGGCGGGCGCACGGTTTTCGACCATTTTGCGTTGGTGCCGGACCTGTCCTGCGTTTTAGCGTCGACGGCAATATCCTTAGCCGTGCCGCCGGGCGTTCCGTTTTCGAAGCGCCACAGCAGCCACAGGTGAGAGAAGGAGTCCAGGCCCTCAACCGCTGCATTGGAGGCAAATTCCGGCTCAAAAAAGATTCGTCCCTGCAGATGGGGCGCCAAAAAGCTGTTGCGCGGAATGCCGAACTTCTGCGGCAGGTCGGTATGTATGCGTGCGATAGGTTCCATGCCGGTCATTGTACGGCATGGAGGCGTGGGGCGTTGCGCGCAATTCTTCGCCGCGGTCCCCCGTCGTGCAACCAACGGTTGCTTGGAAGGGCGCCTGCC
>DBEXMY010000064.1:0-1631 GCA_048168905.1 Collinsella sp.
ACCGGCGTGGAGGCCATGAGGTCGGCCGGGAAGGAGTTTTGGGCATCGTCCATGAAGTGCTGGATGAGCTTGAGGTACTCGGCCTTGAACTCCTCACGGGAAGCCTTGAGACGATCGATCTCCTCGAGCTCGGCCTGCTTCTCGGTCAGAGCCTGGCGGATAACCTCGCGTGCCTTGGCGTCAGCCTCGTTGCGGATACGCTCAGCGTTCTCATTGGCATCGTTGACGATGGTCTCAGCTGTCTGCTGGGCAGCGATCAGGGCAGCGGAAATCTGGCGCTCCTGAGCGGAGAAATCAGGGGCGGGAGCAGCCACGGGGGCGGCAGGAACGGCCTGGGCGGGGGCATCCTGAGCCTGGGCAAGCTGAGCCTGCGCATCGGCAAGCTGCTGCTCGGTAGCAGTCAGACGACCCTTAAGGTCGACGATCTTAGCGAGCATAGCGTCAACCTCAGAGGACAGCGTCTCCAAGAAGACGTCGACCTCGGCAGGATCGTAGCCACGCTTGGCCTCAGAGAAAGTCTGAGCCTGGATGTCTGCAGGGGTAATAGCCATAACAAGTCTCCTTTTTCATCGCCTCGGCGCTACACGCCCGACGTAAGTTACTAAGTCAGTTCTACACGAGTATACCTATAAGAAGCTGCAGAACCAGCCTCTGCACCAACTGCAACGCAATAATCGCAACGACCGGCGAAAAATCGATACCGCCCATCGGCGGGATGAAACGACGGAACAGGTTGAGCCACGGACCGCACACGCTATCAAGCACCGCGGCAATATCCTGAAGCAAACCACCCTGCTTCATGGGAATCCACGTCATAAAGCAGTAGACGACAATAAGCGTGGAATAGAAGTTGAACAGCGTGTTGACCAGCTGGACGATAGTGTAGATGTTGATGGGAATCTCCTCGTCTTGTCTTTACTTAAGGTAGCCGTCCGCACGAAGCTTCTTGAGATCGGAATCTTTGACCTCGCAACCGGCGGGCAGCACCATGAACACGCGGTCGCCCACCTCCTTGACCGTGGCACCCAGACCGCAGGCAAAGCCGTAAGAGAAGTCCAAGACGCGCTTGGCAACTTCGGTGCGTACGCCCACAAAAATCAGTGCGACAGGCTGCTTGGTGCGAACGCGGCGCACCACGGTCTCCACGTCGTCATAGCTCTCGGGGCGCAGGACATAGGCCGGCAGCTGCGGTGTGGCGTTGATGATATTGCTCGCATAGGCCGAGGCATCGCTCGGTGCAGGCGCGGGCGCAGCGGCGGCACGGGCGCGGGTGTTCTCGGCGTAGCTCGACGGCGTGTCATAGGCACCAGGACGATAACCGCTCGCAACACTGTCCTGCGAGCGCGAAGGCGGATTATACGTCGTGGCATGGCGGGAGTCATCGCCGACCAGCTGACCGGAGCGCGTATACACGGCAACCGACTCAGCTTCACCGCGGCGCGTCTGACCAAGCAGGCCGTTGCTCGGCTCGTCTTGGGTGTAGAAGCCCTCGCCCGAAGCACCGCTGTAGCCGTTGCCCTGATAACTATCGTCATAGCCGTCATCGTAGCCGTAGTCGTCGTCCTGGCCATAACCCTGGTCGTAACCCTGCTGGCCGCCCAGGTGCATTTTATTTTTAATCTCGTCAAGGA
>DBEXMY010000065.1:0-7243 GCA_048168905.1 Collinsella sp.
AGCCAAACTTTTGGTACACGGAGTCGATGAGGTTAACTACGCCCACGATCTCGTCGGTCAGCTGGTCGGGACGCACAAACAGGTGGGCGTCGTCCTGGTTAAAGCAGCGCACGCGGAACAGGCCGTGCAGGGCGCCGCGCAGCTCGTGGCGGTGCACCAGGCCAATCTCGCCAGCGCGGATGGGCAGCTCGCGATAGGAGTGCGGCTTAGAGGCGTACACCAGCACGCCGCCCGGGCAGTTCATGGGCTTAATGCAGTACTCTTCGTCGTCGATGACGGTGGAGTACATGTTGTCCTTGTAGTGGTCCCAGTGGCCCGAGGTCTTCCACAGCTGCTTGTTCATGATGAGCGGCGTGGAGATCTCCACGTAGCCGGCCTTGTGGTGGATCTCGCGCCAGTAGTCCAGCAGCGTGTTCTTAAGGATCATGCCGTTGGGCAGGAAGAACGGGAATCCGGGGGCCTCGTCGCGCATCATAAAGAGGTCCATCTCGCGGCCGATCTTGCGGTGGTCGCGCTTCTTGGCCTCCTCCAGCATGTGCATGTGCTCGTCGAGCTCTTCCTTGGTGGCAAAGGCGACGCCGTTGATGCGGGTGAGCATCTTGTTGTCCTTGTCGCCCTTCCAGTAAGCGCCCGAGACGCCGGTGAGCTTAAAGGCCTTGAGGGCCTTGGTGTAGCAGATGTGGGGGCCGACGCACATGTCGATGTAGTCGCCCTGCTGGTAGAAGGTGATGCGGGCGTCGTCGTCCAGGTCGCCGATGTGCTCGACCTTGTACTTCTCGCCGCGCTCCTCCATAAGGGCGATGGCCTCGGCGCGGGGCTTCTCGTACACGGAGAACTTGAGGTTCTCCTTGACGATCTTCTTCATCTCGGCCTCGATCGCGGGGAAGTCATCCTCGCTGATCTTGACGCCCTCGGGCAGGTCGACGTCGTAGTAAAAGCCGTTGTCGGTCGCGGGACCGTAGGCAAAGTCGGCCTCGGGATAGAGACGCTTGATGGCCTGCGCCATGATGTGCGCGGCAGAGTGGCGGATGACGTGCGTGACCTCGTCCTGCGGGAGCTCGGCCACCGAACCGTCATTGTAGAGTGCCTTCATGGGTATGTTTTCTCCTCTCGGATGCCTGATGCAAGTGCGTGCGATGCGCTCGGCGTTTTTGACTTGCATCATTATAGGCAGGTTGCCTTGGTATACAAGCGCCCGCCGCACCTTAATGGCACGGCGGGCGATTTTCTACGCATGCTTCATCGTGTGGTGGCGGGATGTGGGGCGCGCGGCGCGCGTGGCTTACGGCCGGCCCGACGATGGATGCGTTACTGGATGCGAGTTCGGCAGTAGGGGCAGACCTTCCAGTGCGCGTCGAGCGGGCGATGGCAGCTGGGGCACACGTTGCGAACCTGGGTGTCGCACACGGGGCAGACCACAAAGTCCTTCTCGATGGGCGCGCCGCACTGCGGGCAGGTGCCGTACTGGGCAAGCTGGCGCTCGCGCAGGGCCATGTCCAGCTCCTGTTCCTCGCGGTCGGCCGCGTAGGAGTGCGGACGCAGGACCAGGTAGGCGATGAGGCCCACAAACGGGATGAGGGCGATAATGCCCCATGCCACGTAGGCGCTGGCGCCGCGGCGGCGAGCGTCGATGAACACATAGACGACCGACAGCACGTACAGGGCGATGATAAAGCCAACAAAGGCATAGATGACGCCCATAAGCTGCGGCGACATGAGCTCGGAGATGTACTTGGACATTACGGGTACCTTTCGGAATATTAACAATGTGGTCATGTTTACCACGGGGTTTGTTTATATGGGACTACGGCTGGGTACGGGGCTGGCGCGGACACAAACATCTCAATCTGTAACAGATGGGAGCGGAATTCTCTTCTAACTGTTACAGATTGAGACACAGGTGTCCCTCCCCGACTTCAATCTCAATCTGTAACATCTAGAACCCAAATCCTCGTCTAACTGTTACAGATCGAGACAAACGGTTGCCGCAGTTGTCGGCAGACGAGGTTGTCGACGTTATCGGGTCTCCCCTCGACTGCCGTTGGCGGGTGTTGCGGGGCTGTTCGCCGCATTGCCGCCGCGATGGGGGTGTCTAAACCGTAGGATAGTCTTATTGACATCCTGTCAACTTGTCTTGGAGGCACTGTGACAGAAACGTTTGATATCGCGATTGTGGGCGCGGGCATCACCGGATGCGCTATCGCGCGGCAGCTCGCGAGATTTGACCTGTCCATTTGCGTGGTCGAGGCGGCTAACGATATTGCGCTGGGCGCGTCGAAGGCCAACGGCGGCCTGGTGCACGCCGGCTACGATCCGGCGCCGGGCACGGTAAAGGCGCAGGTCAACGCCCGTGGTTGCGAGCTATATGGCACATGGGCTCAGGAGCTCGACTTTTTGTTCCGCCGCACCGGGTCCATGGTGCTGGGCTTTAGCGACGAAGACCGTTCGCGCCTGGAGAAGCTACGGCGCAACGGCCATATCAACGGCGTGCCCGAGTTGTCGATTGTCGGACCCGACCGCATCCACGAATTAGAGCCGCGCGCCAGTGCCGATGCAACGTGCGCGCTGTGGTGCCCCTCGACTGGGTTTGTCGACCCGTTTGAGGTTGCCATCGCCGCGCTGGAAAACGCCGTGGCCAACGGGGTGACGTTTATGCGGTCCGCTCCAGTGGAAGCGATTGAAGTCGCGGGCTCGGGCGACGACGCACGCTTTACGCTGGCGACCCCCACTGGCAACGTGCGCTGCCGCTACCTGATCAACGCCGCAGGCAACGGAGCCGCGGACATCTCGCACATGGCCGGCGCCGAGGAGTTTCAGATGGTCTGGCGCCAGGGCAACATTGTGGTGCTGGACAAGGAGCCGAGCGCGCTCATGCCGCTCTACCCCGTTCCCACGCCGGTTTCCAAGGGCGTTATCGTCACGGGCACCGTGCACGGCAACACCGTGATCACCGCAACGGCTGCCATGCGCGAGCCGGGCGACACGCAGACCTATGCGAGCGATGTAAACGCGCTGCTGACCGGTGCACGCAAGCTGGTGCCCGATCTGGATACGCGCCGCGTGGTGCGCGCATTTGCCGGCGGGCGTCCGGTCATTCAGGGAACGAACGACTTCTTTATTGGACAGTCGGCCGTGGTGCCGGGGCTTTTCCAGGCGGCGGGCATTCAGTCGCCGGGTGTGGCGAGCGCGCCGGCCATTGCCGAGCGCGTGGAGCTTGTGATGCGTGGGGCGGGCGTGGAGCTGCACGAGCGGGCGGACTGGAACCCAATTCGCCGCGCGCCGGACGACTTTGACCGCGCACCGCTGGCGCGCAAGGAGGAGCTGATCGAGTCAGATCCCGCGTGGGGACAGATTGTCTGCCGCTGCGAGACGGTGCCCGAGGCCGAGATTGTGGCCGCGATTCGGCGCCGCCCGGGCGCGCTTTCGGTCGAGGGTGTTAAGCGCCGCTGCCGCGCCGGCATGGGTCGGTGTCAGAGTGGTTTTTGCCCGAGCCGCGTGGTTTCGATCCTGGCGCGCGAGCTGGGCTGCGACCCCAGCGAGGTGCTGCTGGAGGATGCCGGCTCCTGGCTGGTCGAGGGACCTTTGAAGGGGGTGCGCTAGGATGGCGGAATTCAAATCGAGCGCGATTGATTGCGGCGTCGTAGAAGCCGTACAAACGCAAGCCTTCGACGTGGTCGTTATCGGCGGCGGACCTGCCGGCATGGCGGCCGCGCTTTCCGCGCATAAGGCCGGCGCGCGCGTGGCCATCGTGGAGCGCGAACAGCACCTGGGCGGCATCCTCCGCCAGTGTATTCACCCCGGTTTTGGCCTTTCGCACTTTAAGCAGGAGCTCACCGGTCCCGAATACGCGCAGCGCTTTATCGACCAGGTGCACGCAACCGACATTGCACTGTTCCTGGACAGCATGGTGATTGGGATTGATTCAGGCGAGCCTACGGAAGACACCGCGGTCCATGCCGTCACGCTCATGAGTCCTGCCGGCATGCTGCAGCTCACCGGGCGCGCGGTCGTCCTTGCCATGGGTTGCCGCGAGCGCACCCGCAGCGAGATCAAGATTCCCGGTAGCCGACCCGCCGGCGTGTTTACGGCGGGCTTGGCGCAGCGATACATCAATATCGAAAATCTCAAGCCAGGCTCGCGTGCCGTCATTTTGGGCTCGGGCGACATCGGGCTTATCATGGCGCGCCGCTGCACGCTCGAGGGGATTTCGGTCGAGGGCGTGTACGAGCTCATGCCGTACGCCAACGGCCTGCGCCGCAATGTGAAAAACTGTCTGGACGACTTTAGCATTCCACTGCACCTGTCCACCACCGTGACGCGTGTGATTGGGCACGATCGCGTGGAAGCCGTCGAGGTAAGCCAGGTCGACGAGCACCTGGCGCCCATTGCCGGGACGGAGCGCATCGTTCCGTGCGACACGCTGCTGCTTTCTGTGGGTCTGATTCCCGAGAACGAGCTTTCGGTTGCCGCGGGCGTTGAGCTTGACCAACGCACGCACGGCGCCGTGGTGGACCAGAGCCTGCAAACGGGCGTGCCGGGCATCTTTGCCTGCGGCAACGTGCTGCATGTGCACGACCTGGCAGACAACGTGACAACCGAGTCCGAGCGTGCCGGTGCGGCTGCAGCGACATACGCACTGGGTGGCAGCGCTGGGGCCGACGTGAACACCGCGGGCACAAGCTGCGAAGCGAATGCGAATTGCCAGCTCACGGTCTCCCCTGCCGGTATCGCGGGCTACGCGCTACCGGGACGCATTACGGCCGTGGCGCTCACCAAACTCAACTTCCGCGTACGCCGACCGGTCGACGCCGCCCGCGTGCGTATTCTCGCTGGCGGCGAGGAATTATTCGTAGGCAAGGTCCGTGCATTTAAGCCAAGCGTCATGGAAAGCTTTCCAATGCCGGCAAAGGTCATCAAACAAGCGCTCGACCTGGGTGTCAGCGAGATTGTCCTGTCCGTCAATCCCATCGAGGAGGCATAGCTCATGAGCAATAACGCAATCGATACGCTGCAGTTCAACTGCACCACCTGCCCATCCGAGTGTCTCCTGACCGTAGAGGTAGAGCGTGACGCAGACGGCGCCGTGGTAGAGGTGCGCTCCGTGACCGGCAACAGCTGTCCGCGCGGTAATAAGTTCGCACATCAGGAGCTCACCTGCCCCATGCGCGTGCTCACCACTACCGTAGCAGTATCTGGCGGCGACGAGACGCTGCTGCCTGTCCGCACCGCCAAGGCCATCCCGCTAGAACTCCACGCCCAAGCCATGAACCTCATCCGAGGCCTGGTCGTCAACGCCCCCATCCGCATGGGCGACGTCGTACTGGAAGACCTCCTCGACACCAGCATCAACGTCATCGCCAGCATGGACATCAACCGAGCCCAAGTAGCTAATTAGGGACGGGGCTCTTTTAGCTACCCCGCCATCCACCCAGCCCTCTTCAATTGCGGTGAAATAGTTCCTGATTTCCGCCAAAACCCCGGCATCCAGGAACTATTCCACCGCAACTATCCTTGGAATCGGTATTTAGCTTGTGCCTACTTTAGTGTCATTTCAAAACTATGCCGGATTACGGGGCTGATTCGGAGACCTCCATCCATACCGGCAATTTTCGATTTTTGATAATCCGTCTACCTGCGGTTTTAATTTCGCGATTTTTCCCATGGTCATGTAATACAGGTACAGCCCCGTAATCCGCCATAGTTTTGAAACCAGCCCATTTGGGACTGGCCTCTTATGGCTACTTTTACCTATTAGCCCGCAAGTTTGACGCAGCTAAAATAGCCCCGTCCCAAATTGACTACCCTGGCATTGGGGATACCATGGTGGCAACCTAGCGAAAGGATGTTTCATGGCACATGTCGATGACCAGCGTGTGGCGCACGTGCTTGATGCGCTCGAGGCTCAGCACCCCGGCGCACAGCTGCTCGTAAACGACCCGTGGTCGATTTACTATCTGACCGGTTTTTATGCCGATATGTTCGAGCGTTTTTGCGGCGTGCTGCTCGCACGCGATAGCGAACCTGTGATCTTGGTCAACGCGCTGCATCAGCGACCCGAGTACGACAATGCCCGCGTGGCCTATCACACCGATACTGACGTAGTGGCCGACGCCATCGTTCGCGAGGTCGATCCGAACAAACCGCTCGGCATCGACACCGTCATGCGTTCCGGCTTTTTGATGCCACTCATGGAGCGCCACGCAGCCAGCGAGTTTTTCCTGGGCGACTTTGCCGTCACCGCCGCGCGCACCCACAAGGATGACGCCGAACAGGCGCTCATGCGCGCGTCCTCGGCCGCTAACGACGCCGTGATGGCCGACGTCATCAAGCTCGTCCACGAAGGCGTGACGGAGCGCGAGATTGCCGACCAGATGCTCGGCCTGTATCGCAAGCACGGCTGCGAGGGCTTTAGCTTTCCGCCCATCGTGAGCTTTGGTGCTAACGCCGGCGACCCGCACCACGAGCCCGACGACACCGTGCTCAAGCGCGGCGACGTAGTGCTGTTCGACATTGGCGGGCGTCATCGCAACTACTGCTCGGACATGACGCGCACGTTCTTTTGGGGCGATCCGGACGAGGAGACGGCGCGCATCTACGACATCGTGCGCCGCGCCAACGAGGCCGCCGAGGCACTCATCGCACCGGGTGTGCGCATGTGCGACCTGGACCGCGCCGCGCGCGATGTGATTGAAGACGCGGGCTATGGGCGGTACTTTACGCATCGCCTGGGTCACTCGATCGGCCTGCAGGACCACGAGCCGGGCGACGTTTCACTCGTCAACGAGCAGGTCGTAGAGCCGGGCATGACGTTCTCCATCGAGCCGGGCATATACCTCCCCGGCCGCACCGGCGTCCGCATCGAGGACCTGGCCCTGGTTACCGAGACCGGCGTCGAGATTCTCAACGCCTACCCCCACGATCCGCTCCGCCTAGACTAGCCAATGTGACAAAGGGACAGCCCCTTTGTCACATTGCGATTACGTCGCGCCACAAAAACGGCCTATCTACTACGTTTAACCCGCATGGGTCGACCATAACCGAGTTTTCGCAAAATACGCAAGCCGTCTACCTGCGGTTTTAATTTCGCGATGTTCCGTGTGGTCGAGGGTAACCTGTCAAACGTAGTAGATAGGCCCATTTCGTGACAAGCGAGTCAACTCGGGGTACAGGGCAGCTAAAAAAGCCCCGTCCCAAATTGGCTGCTTTTGAGTTGCGGTGATATACGGATTGTTTGAGGCTTCTG
>DBEXMY010000066.1:0-21228 GCA_048168905.1 Collinsella sp.
AGCGCACCAAGATTGTATGCACCATGGGTCCCGCCTGCGATAGCGACGAGACCATCCGCGAGATGATCAAGGCAGGCATGAACGTCGCCCGTTTTAACTTCTCGCACGGATCCTACGACGAGCACCACGGTCGCATCGAGCGCGTCCGTCGTATTTCCAAGGAGCTCGGTATGCCCGTCGGCATCCTGCTCGACACCAAGGGCCCCGAGGTCCGCACCGGCCTTTTGGTCGACGGCAAGAAGGTTGCCGTCAAGACCGGCGACAAGATTGTCGTCACCGCTCAGCCCACGTCCGAGGATTTCCATGGCACCGCTGAGCACATCTCCCTCGACTACCTGGCTCTGCCCTCCGAGGTCGAGAAGGGCTCCCTCATCCTGATCGATGACGGCCTAGTTGCCCTCGAGGTCGAGTCCGCCGACGGCCAGGACATGACTTGCGTCGTTAAGAACGACGGCCTGATCGGCGAGCGCAAGGGCATCAACATGCCCAACGTCAACATCTCGCTGCCCGCTATCACCGAGCGCGATCGTCAGGACATCCTCTTTGGCCTGACCGAGAACATCGACTACATCGCCGCTTCCTTCATCCGTGACGGCGAGTCCGTCCGCGGCATCCGCGAGCTTTGCCGCGAGAACGGCGGCGAGCACGTGACGATCTTCCCGAAGATCGAGTGCGCCCTGGGCGTCGAGAACTTCGACGAGATCCTCGAGGCTTCCGACGGCATCATGGTCGCCCGTGGCGACCTGGGCATCGAGATCAAGCCCGAGCTCGTTCCCCACATCCAGAAGGAGATCATCGCGAAGTGCAACGCGGCCTACAAGCCCGTTATCACCGCTACGCAGATGCTCGACTCCATGCAGCAGAACCCGCGCCCGACGCGCGCCGAGGTTGCCGACGTCGCTAACGCCATCTACGACGGCACCGACGCCGTCATGCTCTCTGGCGAGTCCGCTGCCGGTAAGTACCCGGTCGAGGCCGTCAAGATGCAGGCCAGCATTGCTCTCGAGACCGAGAAGTACCTCCCGGCTCATGCTCCGCTCGAGGTTCCGGCTGACGCTCACGGCACCCGCGTCGTCAACAACGTTGTGGGTATGTCCGCTGTGAACATGGCCACCACCGTTGGCGCCAAGTGCATCACCGTGCCGACGACCACCGGTCGTACCGCTCGCCTGATCTCGCACTTCCGTCCCAACATGCCGATCTGCGCGTTCTCCCGCCACGAGTGGGCCGTCCAGCAGATGATCATGTACTGGGGCGTTATCCCGCACCAGGCAGAGATTACCCAGGGCACCGTCAACGGCACGATCGTCAAGGCGATCGAGACCGCTAAGGAGCTCGGCTACGTCAAGACTGGCGATTTGACCGTCGCCACCGCCGGCGATCCCCGCATGAGCGTCCAGCTCGAGGACAAGGTCTCCTCGACCAACGTCGCTTACGTCGCTCAGGTGCGTTAAGTCGTACTTGCAAGCATATTTGCATTGCAAAGGGCCCGGAAGGCAATGCCTTCCGGGCCCTTTTTCTGTACGTCGATGCCTCCTGCACGGCATGACACGCAACCAGCTGCTTATGGCATGCTATGAAATGTGCAGCTCGTTTGCCGTGTTTACGCCCTGCGACGGGAGCTGTTAGTCAGTTGGGATGAGCCGTTCACCGTCAAGCCGGCCGGCTAGCAGCTAGCGATCAGGGGCAGAGCGGGCGCACCGGGTGATGCGACGCGGGTGGCAAATCCCGCCTCGGTTAGCTCGATGACCTCGGTAAACGTTGCATCGAAAAACTCCTCGGTTAGCAAGCGATACGGCGGATGATCGGGCTCGCCGGGGTTTTCGCGTACAATCTCGTGCATAACGCCGATGGTCTTGAGCACATACTCCTTATGAATGGGATACTGACCAAAACGCGCCGCCGCAGTATACAGGCGATCGGTCGCGCGCGGAATCGAAACAATGCCGAGCGTCTTGCCAAACCAGTCAAAGTCGCCTTGCTTTTTAATGCGGAACTCCTCACACGGCTTGCCGCCGTGCGCCTCCAGGTACTGATTCACGCGCGTGTTCCATACGGTATCGGCCACCAGATGCGACCAGACGCCCAGTGTCAAATCGAGCAACGACTGCGCCACATCTTCGGACGCAAGCGAGAACTCACAGGCGCCGGGACCGACAACCGGCTCGGCATCCTTGTAGCGCTGGGGATAGTGCACGCGGTTCAGCCGCTCGCGTTCCTCGACAATCGAGGTAGCCTCAGCGGGTTCGCCCGCGGGTGCGCCTTTAAGCAACGGCGCCACATAGGTGTCCCAAAACTCATGCTCGCGCGGCTTAGGGATGGGCTCAGGCTTGGCAAAGTGCGTAATGCGGTACGGGATGGGATCGGCAATGCCGGGAACCATATAGCCCACGAAGATATCCGGAACCACGCAGCCAAACAAAAAGGCATTGCGGTCGCGCACGCTCTTGGCAAGCGTCCCAGCACGCGCCAGCAGTCGTTCCGTCTGAGCGATATGAATATTCCAACTTGGCATAGCCACCCCCGTAAAACCCGGATAACTATACCATTCACGGCAAGCCACGCGCACGGCCGCAGCCCTACTACGCAGCAACTATTCCGCAGTGCCGCTTTCGGTTCCATACGATGCCACGGGCGCCTCGACCACATGGTGATATCGATTGATATAGATGGCACGGGCACCCAGGCGTCGCACCAAATCCTGGTGATGTGTGCTCATCAAGACCGTCTTACCGGCAGTAACGTAGGCCAGCAAAAAGTTGACCACGATGTCGCACGAGTCCTCGTCAAGTCCGTTGGTAGGCTCGTCGAGGACCAAGATATCCGGGTTCATCGACACCACCGCAGCCAGCGCAACGCGCTTCTTTTGCCCGCCCGAGAGCTGATAGGGAGAGGCGTCGGCAAGGTCGGCAACCTGGAACAGCCCCATGGCATCGCGCACACGGCGCTCGAGCTCGTCTGCCGGCAACCCCATTTGAGCCGGACCAAAAGCGACTTCCTCGCCCACTGTGGCACAGAACAGCTGAGCATCGGCATTTTGAAACACAAAACCTACGCGCTGGTGGAAGCGCTGAGCGGCCGCGGAATCCTTTAGAAACGCCGCATCGATCACGTGCCCGTCAAACAGGTATACCCCTGCATCCGCGAGTTCAAGGCCGTTAATAAGGCGCATAATCGTCGTCTTACCGCAGCCGTTGGGACCGAGCAGAGCAACGAGTTCACCACGATCGACCTGAAGCGACACACCATCGACAACCGTATGCCCCGCATAGGAAAACACTACGTCGCGAAACTCGATGAGCGGAACGACCTCGGCGTCGCCCACACCGTTCGTGCCCGCCGCACTATTCATATCGATCGTCAAAACGTCGCCCTTCCCCATTTGCATCCCCAGTCGGAACCAGCAGCGCCTACAGCACGGCGCACAACACTGTCAGCAGCGCCACGCCGGCCGCATAGGCCGCATCGCGCCAGCCAAACCCGGCGCGCGCGGGAGCCGGATACGCACCGGCAAAGCCGCGGCAGAGCATGGCCTCGTCCATCGCGCGGCTGCATTCCATCGCCTTGATAAACGTCATGCCCATGATACCCGCCAGCGAGTCGGTGCGCGAAAAACCCGCAGGCGCGGAACCGACACTGCGCAGCATGACCGATTCGCACAGATCGTGCGCCGTGCGTCCCAGCACCTCGATATGCTTGAGTGCCATATCAAACGTAAAGATAACCTCGTCGGGCAGGCGCAGCATTTTGAGCGCCGCCGACATGCGGCTCCAGGTAAGCGTCCACGAAACGCCCAGCACCAGCGACACATTAACGAAGGTCTTGAGCGCGATCTTGAGCATGGCGCCCGTGGCAGACGCGCCCAGCAGCAGGGCAGGCAGTGCCAGAACCACCGCAAGCCCCGTGGCGCCGAGCGCCGGTACAAAGGTCGCACGCAGCCCGCGTGCGGGGCGCACCGCGACCAGCACCAACGCGATCGCCGCCATCAACATCAGGTACAGCGGGCTTTGCGTCAGACACACGCACAGGACGCAGACGAACATCCCCATCAGGCGCACCGGAGCCGAAACGCAAGAAAGGGCGCGGTCGACCATCGACCCGCCCTCGTGCGCGCCTCCACCCAGGCGAACCCGCTCAAGCAGGCTCGCCAGGTGCAGGACATTCTTTTGCATCACACGATGCCGAGCCCCCGCGGGCTCGTATCGCTGCTCGACCGCAAGCCAGCTAGGCAGCTCGGCTATTGCCATGAGCACCGCTTTCCTTGACCGTCAGCGAGACCAGGCGGAATGCGATGGTGAGCACCGCCACGCCAATCACGCCCGAAAGAATATACATCGCGGCCTGGCCGGCAAAGCCAAGGCCCTGCTCCTCGGAATAGGCCTGCAGATAATCGCCCGTGGGCAGAGCGTCTGCAAAGGTCGGGGTATCGAGGCCGACCGAAGCCTGCAGGCTGTTGTCGCCAGCCTCCTGAACGGCAGTCGCGGCGCCCTCGGCGTCCCACTCGCCCCAGGCGTCACCCGTGGCTAGCAGGCCCAGCGGCGTGGCCACGACAAGGACGGCGACCAGGATGAGCGTGGGAATCAGGGAAGTCTTCTTGGCAGCACCATCGGCGGCAAGCTGGCCATCGGCGGCTTCGGGACCGACGATAATGCCCGGCGCCGTCTTCTTGATAAAGCCGTAGATGGCGGCCGTCGCCACGCCCTCGACCACGCCGGCAACCAGCATATGCGGGATCAACATTGCCGGAATAGCCACGGACAGCGGGAAGGGGCAGTACAGTGGAGCACCCGAGGCGTTGGTGAAGAGCATCGGCTGAATACCAAACTCGATTGCCGCGCACAGGGCCGCCAGGCACAGGCCGACCCAGCCGCTTACGATAGCCGAAACCGAGGTGCCCCAGCTCTTGTCGTGCAAACGGCTGTTGAGCGCACGGAACACGACAGCAGCGGCAAACGGCAGCACGAAGGCCATGTTAAAGCAGTTGGCGCCAAAGGACAGGATGCCGCCGTCGCCAAACAGCAGCGCCTGTAGCGCCAGCGCGACCGAGACAGCGATGGCCGCGGCCTCCGGGCCCAGCAGCAGCGCGATGAGCGCGCCGCCGACGGCGTGACCCGTGGTGCCGCCGGGCAGCGGAACGTTAAACATCATGAGCAAGAAGGAAAATGCGGCGCAGATGCCCAGGAAAGCCATGTGCTCGCGATCGAGCGTGGCGCGCACCTTTTTGATGCAATGGACCCAAACGGGCACCATTGCCACCGCCATGACGGCATCGGTCTGCGGGGACAGATAATTATCTGGAATGTGCATGTACGCCTCCCGGTTATCGGCGCACAGAATTGCAACGCCGCTTAAATCACCTTGTCAGTGTTACGCATTGTCAGATTCGTAACACGCCGCGGGCTATCATAGCAAAACGGCGCGCTGCCGACAAAGCAGCACGCCGTTATGTAATGCGCGTGTCATATATGCAGGCTCAACGGTGCCTCATACCGAGCATAGCGGTCACGTAGGACTCGGCGGCAGCCACCGCTGGCCTATATCCGGCGCAAGCCCTAGCCGCGGACCTCGCCGTTTACGCCCTTGCACACCTTGGTGACGATCTTCTGGTGCGCCTTCTCAACCTCTTCGCTGGTGAGCGTGTGGTCGTCGGAGCGATACGTAAGCGCAAAGGCCATGGACTTCTTGCCCGCTCCGATGCGGATGGGATCGCGGTAGACGTCGAACAGGCGCACGCCCTCGAGCAGCTTGCCGCCGGCGCTGGTAATGCGGCGCTCAAGATCCTCGCAGGTCACGGAGTTATCGACCACGATAGCAAGGTCGTGCTCAACAGCCGGGTACTGCGAGAACTCGCGGTAGTTCTCCTGGTTGCGGGCACCCTTGATCAGCTTGTCCAGATCGAGCTCAAAGGCAACGACGACCTCGTCGATGCCCATGGCTTCGCGCGCCTCGGGGTGAATCTCGCCGACCCAGCCCAGCACGGTGCCGCCGGACAGAACCTCGGCCGCACGACCCGGCTGCAAGAAAGCGTAGCCCTCGCCCTCGACGGGACGGAAGCGAACCTTCTCGATACGCAGCTGGGCCAGCAGCTCCTCGACAATGCCCTTGCCAAAGAAGAAGCGCAGCTTGCGGTACTTCATGCTCCAAGACTGCTCGCTCCACTGGCCCGAGAGCACACCCGCCACGGACTTGGTCTCCTTGGGCAGGCTGGCGTTCTCGCGACCGTGGAACAGGCTGCCGACCTCATACAGGTGCACGTTGGGCGTACCGTGTGCCTCGTTGTAGGCCACGGACTGCAGCAAGCCCGGCAGCAGCGAACGACGCATCTCGGTCTGCTCGGCTACCAGCGGATTCATGAGCACCACGGGGCAACCGCGGCCCTCGGTGGACATACCGATCTTCTCCAGGTCGCCCGGAGCGGCAAAGCCAAAAGTCGTGGTCTCGTTGAGGCCGCAGGCGCGCAGGATCTCGCCGACCTTACGGGTGAGCTTCTGCTCGCGGGTCAGGCCGCCGATGTGGTTCTTGGCAGCCGGGATGGTCGCCGTCACGCGGCCCATGCCCCACAGGCGCAGGACCTCCTCGATCAGATCGATCTCGCGCGGCAGGTCGGGACGGAAGCTCGGCGGGGTGACCATGAAGTCCTCGCCGTCGCGCTCGACGGTGCAGCCCAGGCGAGTGAGCGAACGCTCGATAAAATCGGGCTCGATGTCGGCGCCGCAGATGGCATGCACGCGGGCCAGACGCAGCTTAATGCTGTCGATGGTTTTGGGCGCGGGGAAAACGTCGACGTAGCCGGGAGCGACCTCGCCGCCGGCGATCTCCTCGATGAGCGCGCAGGTAACGTTGGCGACATCCACGCAACCGGTCTCATCGACCTGGCGTTCAAAGCGAATGGAGGCATCGGAGATCAGCGACAGATCGCGGCTGGTGTGCGAAGTGCGACCGGCGTTGAAGCAGGCGCTCTCGACCATCACGTCGACGGTGTCGTCCTCGATCTCGGAATCCATACCGCCCATAACGCCGGCCAGCGCCACGGGACGCTCGCCGTCGGTGATAAGGCCCATGCCGGCGTCAAGCGTGCGTTCCTCGCCGTCGAGCGTCGTGAACTTCTCGTCCTGTTGGGCGGCGCGAACCACCACGCGGCGATGGCCATCGCGCTCGACAAAGGTGTCCAGGTCAAAGGCGTGCAGCGGCTGACCGGTGAGCATCATCACGTAGTTGGTGATGTCGACGATGTTGTTGTGCGGGCGCACACCCAGGGCGTTAAGGCGCTTGACCATCCAGTCGGGCGAGGGGCCGACCTTCACGTTGCGCACGATGCGGGCGACATAGCGGTCGCACAGGCCCTCGTCGGCGATCTCGACCGAAAGCTCGTCGTCGGTCGCGCGGCCGGTCTCGGCCTTGATGGCGGGCAGCTCAACGTGGAAATCGCGGTCGAAGATGGCGCCGGTTTCGCGGGCCATACCGATCATGGACAGGCAGTCGGGGCGGTTGGGCGTGATCTCGCAGTCGAGCACGGTGTCGCTCGAGCCCACATACTCGGCAAACGGCATGCCGCAGGGCGTATCCTCGGGCAGGATCATAATGCCGGAGTGGTCGCCGCCCAGGCCGAGCTCGCGCGCGGAGCAGTTCATGCCCATGGACACGACGCCGCGAAGCTTGCTCTTCTTGATCTTGACGTCGCCGGGCAGGACGGCGCCAATCATGGCCGTGACGATGTGGTCGCCGGCCTCGAAGTTCTGCGCGCCGCAGACGATCTGCAGCGGAGCGGGGTTGCCGTCGGCGTCGAGATTCTTGTCGCCCACATCGACCGAGCACACATACATATGGTCGCTATCGGGGTGCGGGGTCTTGGTGAGCACCTTGGCGGTCACCACGTGGTCGAAGGACTCGCCCACGGTGTCAATCGCCTCGACCTCGGTGCCGGTACGGATATATTCGTCCGAAAGGGTCTTGGGATCCTCCGGAATATCGATCATGGTCTTGAGCCAGTCGTAAGAAACGCGCATCTAACTGGTCTCCTTTCATAAATGCGGCTATGAGCCGGAAACTGCAACTAAGAAGAAAGCGTTCTAGAACTGGTTCAAGAACCTCATGTCACCAGTCATCAACGTACGCAGGTCCGGCAGGTCGTAGCGCAGGGCCGCGACGCGCTCGGCGCCAATGCCAAAGGCGAAGCCGGTGTACTTCTCGGGGTCGATGCCGCAGTTGATCAGGACGTTGGGATCGACCATGCCGCAGCCCAGGATCTCAATCCAGCCGCTGTGCTTGCAGAAGTTGCAGCCCTTGCCGCCGCACACGTGGCAGCTCACGTCCACCTCGCAGGAAGGCTCGGTGAAGGGGAAGAAGTGCGGGCGGTAACGCGTCTTGCGGTCCTCGCCAAACATGCACTTAACAAAGTAGTCGAGCGTGCCCTTGAGGTCGCCAAAGGTGATGCCCTCGTCGACGACCAGACCCTCGATCTGGTTGAACTGCGGCAGGTGGCAGGCGTCGGCCGTGTCGGGACGATAGACGGTGCCCGGGCAGATCATGTAGATGGGCGGCTTTTGCGACTCCATGGTGTGGATCTGCACGCCCGAAGTCTGGGTGCGCAGCAGTACGTCGGACTCGCCGTGGGCGTGAGCCTCGGGGTGCGCGACGCTGCCGGGGTTGTTGTCGACCACGTAGAAGGTATCGCGGGCCGAGCGGCTCGGGTGATCCATGGGAGCATTGAGCGCAGTGAAGTTGTAGTAGGAGGTGTCGACCATGGGGCCGGACTCGACGGTGTAGCCGATGCCGCAGAAGATGTCCTCGGCCTCCTCGATGATCTGCTTGATCAGGTGCTGGTGACCGACCTGCGGACGGATGCCCGGCAGCGTGATGTCGACGGCCTCGTGCTCGAGTGCGTGCTTGAGGGCGGCTGCCTTCATCTCGGTGGTGCGCTCGTCGAGCATGCCCTCGATCAGCTGGCGCATCTCGTTGGCGCGCTTGCCCATCACGGGACGATCCTCGGGGGCGAGTTTGCCCATCATACGCATCAGGCCGGTAATACGACCCTTGCGGCCGAGCAGCTCAACGCGCGCAGCCTCGAGCTTGGCGGCGTCGTCGGCGCCTGCGACGAGCTCCTTGGCCTCTTCCTCGAGTTTGACCAGATCATCAATCAGACTCATGTCTTCCCTTTCGTCTCTCGCGCATTCGCTTGCCGAGGCGGCTGCCGCCGTCTGACGTTGCGAAAACGCGGCCCGGTTCGGTAACAAAAAACCGCCCTCGGGCATGTACATTGCCCAAGGACGGTTGAATTCCGCGGTACCACCTTGTTTGACCCGGCGGATGTCTGGCCCGCCGTGCCCACTCTGCGCCCCTTATCGCGAGGCTCACGGCTTCCCTACTGGGGCTTCGCCGCCGCTGGCCGCGCGCCCGTTGAGGTTGCTACTCGGGAGTGAACGCTTGGCCCTTGTCACCGCAGGAAGGCTTGCAGCCCATGACCTTCCCTCTCTTGCCGGCGACGCGGCGGGCAAAACCCTCTCCGTCAACGCATTGGGCTATAGGATAACACATTCTGCGAGTATATCGCCGCGTTCCGTTTTGTTCGCACTGGGTACAAGGCAGGTGGCTGTGCAAACTGGCCGCACGCCCACCCGTGGCGTCCGGTCTGCGAGATCAAGGATATAGGTATATGGGAAAGAAACTCGATAAGAAGGCCAATGCCGCCGTGGCCAAGGCCCCTAAGAGCGCCAAGACGGGCAAGGCCGTCAAGAAGCTCCGCAAGCTCGAGGGTAAGCTGTGGACCCGCGAGTACCTGCTCAAGATTGCCGAGTTCGATGGCGCGACGATTGCCCCCGCCAACGGCGCCGCGGCCCGCGCCGATGCTATGGGCACCCTTGCCGGCGAACATCACAAGCTCCTGACCAGCAAAAAATCCGTTGAGCTCGTGCGCTCTCTTGCGCGTGAGACGGTCGCGGGCGAAAAGATCGACGACCCGCAGCTGCTCGACGAGATTCGCGTGCTCAGCCGCGACCAGCGCGAGGCAAGCGCCATTCCCACCGAAGAAGCCGAGGCCTGGACCAGGCTCACCTGCGAGGCCGACGCCGTGTGGCACAAGGCCAAAACGGCCAATGACTGGGCGAGCTTTGAGCCCTATGTGGACAAGATCGTCAGCCAGCTCAAGCATCAGGCCGAGCTCATGGACCCCAAGCGCGACCCATACGATGTTTGGCTCGACCAGTACGAGCGCGGCCTTTCCGCCAAGAGCTTCGATGCGTTTTGCGATGAGGTCAAGGCGACGGTCGTGCCGCTCGTGCACGCCATCGGCGAGCGCGGCCAGCAGCCCGCTGCCGACTTTTTGCACGCCCGCGTGCCCGAGGCCGCCCAGCGCGCCATGAGCTTCGACCTTATGAAGCTCGTCGGCCTTAACCTGGACGACACCACGCTTGCCTTTACCGAGCACCCGTTTAGCGAGGGCTTTGCCGTGGGCGACGCGCGCATCGCGACGCACATCTACGAGGACGACTGCATCTCCAACGTCTACAGCATCATCCACGAGGCCGGTCACACCATGTACGAGCTGGGCGTCAATCCCGCCTATGCGCGCACCTGTCTGGAGGGCGGCACCTCCATGGGCATCCACGAGAGCCAGAGCCGCTTTTTCGAAAACACCGTTGGTCGCAGCCGCGCCTTTATGGGCCCGCTGCTCGAGGTACTGCGCCGCCACGCGCCCGAGGTCTATGGCAGCGTGGACGAGGATACGCTCTACCACGCCGTGAATATCGCACAGCCGTCGCTGATCCGCACCGAGGCGGACGAGCTCACCTATCCGCTGCACGTTATGGTGCGCTACGAGATTGAGCGCATGCTGTTTGCCGGCGAGGCCACGGCCAAGGACATCCCCGCGCTTTGGAATCGCTTTATGGACGAGTACCTGGGCATTCCCGTTCCCGACGACACGCACGGCTGCCTGCAGGATACGCACTGGAGCGGTGGCTCGTTTGGCTACTTCCCCACCTATGCGCTGGGCAGCGCCTACGACGCCATGTTTGTGCCGGCCATGTGCCGCGACGGCGTCGACCTTACCGATGCCTGCGCGAGCGGTGATCTGGCGCCCGTCCGCGCCTGGCTGGGCGAGCACATTTGGCAGTGGGGCCGCGCCAAAGACGCGCCGGAGCTCATCAAGGGCGCCTGCGGCATGGCATTCGATGCTCGTTACTACTGCAGCTACCTGCAGGACAAGTTCACCACGCTCTACGAGCTGTAAAGCTTAGGCGACACGCCAACGCAAAGGGGCGCCGCAGGATCCATCCCGCGGCGCCCCCTTTTCACCTAGTCATTGGGGACGTTCTTTAATAACTAGTCGTTTGGGACACTCTTTGCCAGTCAGAAGCACGGATGACGAAGAGTGTCCCCGATGGCTAGTCGTTTAAGAACGTCCCCAACGACTAGGTTGACGCCGATGCCTTGGCAGCGTCAGCGAAAACGGCCCTAAGCGAGCAAAGTGACGTGAAATGAAAGAGCGCTGACCTTCTGGTCGCGCCCTTGAAATTGAACGTCAGATTGCCGCTTGGGGCCGTTTGCAGCGTCGAGCGGTTTCGCGGTTTGGTAAAACCGCGTAACTATAAAGCTTCCAGAGCACTTGCGATGCGCTTCATGGCGGCGTCGGCGGCCGGTTGGTCCGGAGCCTCAGCCAGCACGCGAATCACCGATTCGGTTCCGCTCTTGCGCACGAGCACGCGGCCCTCGCCCGCCAGCGCGGCCTCGGCCTCGGCGATCGCATTCTGCACGCCCATGTTCTCAAGCGCGGCGTCCTTGTCGGCCACGCGCACGGCAACCTGCGCTTGCGGCAGAAGCTTGCACGGAGCCGTGAGCTGCGAGAGTGTCTCGCGCTCAGCGCGAATCACTTCCATCACGCGCAGCGAGGTCATAATGCCGTCGCCCGTGCGCTCGATATCGCCAAAAATCGTGTGGCCCGTTTGCTCTCCGCCCAGGCTGAAGCCGCCCTCGCGCATCTTGGCGTACACGTGACGGTCACCCACGCCGCTGGTCACGGCGCTTAGACCGGCAAGCTCCAGCGACTTGATCAGGCCAAAGTTGCTGGCGATCGTCGGAACCACGGTACCGCCCGAAAGGCGACCATGCTTGTTCAGGTACACACCGCACACGTACAGGATCTGGTCGCCGTCGACCACACGGCCGCGCTCATCCACGGCCAGGCAGCGGTCGGCATCGCCGTCGTAGGCAAAGCCCACGTCCAGGCCCTGCTCCACCACGTGGCGCTGCAGGCGCTCCATATGCGTGGAGCCGCAGTCCACATTGATGTTAAATCCGTCGGGCGCGGCGTTGATCACGCGCACGTCGGCGCCCAGCGCGTCAAACACCGGCTTGGCCACCGAGGACGCCGAGCCGTTGGCGCAGTCGATGCCGATCTTGACGCCCTGCAGCGAAAAGTTCGCGCTCGCGATGAGCGAGGCAATGTAGCGGTTGCGGCCCTGCATGTAATCGACCGTGGCACCGATCTGGTTGCCCGTGGCCAGCGGCACCTCGCCCTTGCCATCGATGTAATCCTCGATGAGTTCCAGCACGTCCTCGTCCATCTTGAAGCCGTCGCTGTTGACGAGCTTGATGCCGTTATCGCAAAACGGGTTGTGGCTCGCGCTAATCATGATGCCGCAATCGAAGCAGCCCTCCACGGTCTGATGCGCCACGCCCGGCGTCGGGATCACGTGCAGCATGTAGGCGTCCGCGCCGCTCGCGACCAGGCCGCTCACCAGCGCCGCCTCGAACATATAGCTCGAGCGACGCGTGTCCTTGCCCACGATCACGCGCGCCTTGGCCCCGCGGTTGGCGCCGTAATACCAGCCCACAAAGCGGCCGATCTTATAAGCGTGCTCTACCGTCAGCCCAACGTTGGCCTCGCCGCGAAATCCGTCGGTGCCAAAGTACTTCATGCGCTCTCCTTACAAAATAGGGGCGGACAGATTGCCTGTCCGCCCCAAAATGGTACTCGATTATCTGCACTACCAGAAAAACCCTACGCCGACGCGCTGTCGCGAGCCGCCTGGCATGTAGGAGTCTGACGCAGCGTAAGCGGCTTGTCCCCCGCCTCGGCCGACGTGGTCAGCGTATACGTGATCGTCGTCGTCTCGCCAGCATGCAGGTCAACGGTTCCTGAATAGCAGGGAACTCCGTGCCAAGTGGCAGCGAACAGTCCAAACTGAGTCCCCTCGACGGTTAGATCGGTAATGCTGCCGCCTGTCGGCGCAAACAGTGATACATACAAGCGCTCATCGTCACGCGAGGTCCCAGGCGCACTGGCCGCTACGTAGTCGGGCAGCTTACCTGCCTCCTCCTGCGTCATGATGTTCGTCAGGGTAACGGTGATGCGATACGAGCAAGCGCCGTCGCCGTTCTTCACGCCCTGACCAATCTGCGTATCGGCGTTCAGATACCAGTCGAGCTTGGAGAAGCTCAGGTTGTTAAAGTAGACACCAGCAACGGGATCTTCACTCGGGTCATCCGGATCGGGCAGTGAGGCGTCGATGTTCATCTCCTTGATAGCGTTCTGCTCGTCATCGTTTTTCATCCACGCGATCAGGCGGCCCTCTTCGGCACCGCGCTCAACGGCGCTGACAAGGTTCGCGACATCGACGTCGCCGATACCGCCAAGGATCTTGTCAAAGGCAGCGCTGGCGACGGATGCAAAGATGCCGTCCGACTCCTCGACCGGATAGTTCCAGTACACATCATGCATAAGCACCTTCGCCGCGTTAGTACCGTCAACGACTGTACCGTCGGGCAGTGAAACATTACCCACGAGGCCCAACAGATACTGCAGGAATACCGGATCGATACCAATGACGCCATCGACGTCCTGACCATATTCAGACTTCCACAGCGCGGCGACACGCTGCGAATTACGGGGCCAGTCGGGCGAATAGGTGTTGCCCGAGATGTATAGGTTGCTGTGGTCACCAAACAGCGTCTCATCTTCTTCGTCGACGCTCTCAACCGCCTCGTCTTTGCTGCGCGCAATGCAGGGAACAAACTCGCCAATCGACATCTGGCCGTCGGTGACCGAAATCAGACCCTGCGAACCGCCAAAGCCGCCGCAGGCACGAATCTCGACGTTGTTCATGGCGTACATAAGGTAGTTGCGCGTCTGGCCGTTGGCGCCGAGCATCTGGGGAAGGACGGGGGCGACCTTCTCCGCCGCGTCAACCGCGCCGTTGAGGGTGGCAAAGCCGTCCTTGGCCTTATCGACCAGCTCGGTCACCTGGGAAATATGAGTATCGCCAATGCCCTGGACCTTCTCGTTGGCGCTCTTGAACACCTTCGAGCTGCTGGAAAGCGAATCGGCGACCGCCTGCAGCGCGGACACGTTAATCATGCCGTCCTGGAACAGCTTGCCGGGCGTAGCCTGCGAGAGGTTATCGGCCATGGGAACCAGCGCATTGCTCGAGACATCGGACAGGGCGTCAATCATGGTGCGGGCCGCATTGATATCGCTGCCATACACCGGGATAAACGAAGCCGCCGCCCACAGCGGGCTCGAGGTCTCCGCCTTCATGCTGTTACAGAGCTCATCGATCTTCTTCGCGTCGTCAGGCAGCGTCGAAAAATCGCCCGACGTGACCTTGTCCTTAAGGCCACCGACGATCTCGACAGCCTCCTTCGCTTCGCTCTTTACGGTCTTTGCCGAGTTAAGCAGCATAAAGCCGCTTGCGCCAAGCGCAACGAGAAGCACCGCGACTACAGCGGCAATAATGGCGCCGGTGTGACGCTTTTTGCGCTCGCCCTTGCGATGGCGATGACGGACCAGACCGTCAGAGGTCGAACTCGACGAAGCGTCGCTACCGTAGTTCAAGCCAAAATCGTAATAATCTTCCTTGGAACCCGAGCCCGCAAACTCGGCACCGCTATCATCCAGGCGGGCAAACGTGCCAGTCTCGGAGGCGCCGGTGTAAATCGTGCCAAGGTTACCCGTAAGCCCCGCGCCACCGGCAGAGGGAGTATTGTTGGCGGCCTTGTCGGCATTAACGTTACCGGCGGCATTCGCGGCGTTGGCAGCACCTGCGTTGTTCGCGGGTACCGAAGGAGCCCCGCTCGGCTGCGACGTGGAGGTTGCACCGCCCGCAAAGACATTCCCTCTTGCACGGCCGGTCTTTTTTGCCTTTTGAGACTGCTCGTACAGAGCGGTAAACATCGCCGTCTCGCCCGGGGACACGCGCTTACCGGAACCGCCCTGTCCAGCGCCGCCCGGCGTGCCGGCCTTACCAGCCCCGTTCGGACGCGGCGGAACTGCAGGGCGGCCGCTATCGCTGCCCTTAAAGTGATTACCAGCCATAAAGAAATCCTCGCAATTGAGTCGCAATGAAAAAGTCCATGACGTTGCTAGTTTATGGCATTTTGAGCATCGACAGCTAAACTCCAGACACGGACATCAATTGGCGAAAATGCGGCACAACACCTTTTCTGTCTTGGCGGCGGCGCCAGCTACACCGTAAGGAACATCATCACGATGATCATGGCAAAGCCGATAAGGTCGGTCGGCAAAAACACCGTCCCCAGCATAACGGCGCTGGTGATGGTCGCCGAAACCGGCTCCACAGTTCCGATGAGGCTCGCGCGCACCGAGCCGATGTCCTTAACGCCCTGCATATAAAGCATGTAAGCAAAAAACGAGCCGATAACCACGAACACCGCGAGCGCCTCGATGCCGGCAGCGTCGAGCGCCGGCATATGCGCCCAGGGCTGCACGAAGACGCACGAGACCACGCCCGCCGTGAGCATTGCCGAGCCCGTGACGATGGGGCTACCGTATTCGGGCAGGATCTTGGCGGGAATCACCGCCATACACGCGGCGCTGACCGCACACATAAGACCTGCTGCCAGGCCAAGCGGCGAGATATTCAGGCTGGTGGGGTCGCCGCCGGTGGCGATTAAAAAGGTTCCACCCAGAGCTAGGCCAATGCCGATGACTTCGCGAGTACGCGGCATGCGGCGATCGATCACGCAGGTGTAGCCCATGATGATAACGAGCTGCAGGCACTGGAGCACCGTCGCGGTTCCGGCGTTCGTCAGGCGCACGGCCGAAAGATAGCAAAACTGGTTGAACAGCAGGCCAAAGGCGGTAAAGAGCAGCAGCTGCTTGCGATCGGCGGGTGTGGTCCAGAGCTTAATCAGGCGCTCGCGGTCGCGCGTAACAACCACGGCCATAAAGAGTAGACCGGCGAGAATCTGACGCACGCTCATAAGCCACAAGGTGTCGACGTGGTAGGTATCGAACAGAAAGCTCGCGCTGGTGCCCGAGAAGCCCCAAAACGAACCGCCCACCAGCGTAGCCAAGACGCCCGTGATCATCTTGCGCGTCGAAGCGCTGTTCAGGCGGTCGCGCCATGCGCGACGGGTGTTGCGGCTGAGCTCGTCGGTGCCCTCGGGCACATCAATGTTCGATATATCGGTCATCGGCACCGAAGCCCCTGCGCCTTCGACCTGCTCGACACACTCTTTGCTCATTCCACTCCCCCGAAACAGCCTGGAAACAATTCGGCTTACCTTACCACGGCGAAGGCACCAGCTGGAGGCTTGTCCGCTTATCGGTAGGACAATTCCGCAGGCGTCTTTCCATAGCTCGATACCGCAATGGCCTTGCATTATGCGACAGCCAAATCGCGGCAGCAGGCTCTTTTGAAATGGATGCGACAAAGCCCCCGAATTCCACAATGTAAGCGATTTTTAAAAATGTTCTTGCCACCGAGTTCAGGCTCCGTTATATTATCCCTTGCGCGCTTGCGCACCCTTGATCGGGCGTTTAGCTCAGGGGGAGAGCGCTTCCCTGACACGGAAGAGGTCAGAAGTTCAAATCTTCTAACGCCCACCAAATGTTCGCAGCTCAGAGGCTATGTCCTCTGGGCTGTTTTGTTTTATGTCGCCAAATCCGCCGGCAGTTCCAACCGCCCAACTAGCCAAAAGCCGACCATCTACTTGCCGATCTATCCATCGACATAACCAATCAGTCCGCACCGCAACTTCTCAGCAAAACGCCGCGATGTCTGCGCCCTGCGGTATCCTTGAGCCACTTACACCTGCAGCACCAAGGAGCCACCATGCGCACCGAGCTCGATGTTCCCTTTTCGCACAAAGAAGAAGCCAAGGCGTTGGGCGCCAAATGGGACCGGACCAAGAAAATCTGGTATGTACCCAGCGGCGTCAACCCCGAGCCCTTTGCCGAGTGGCTGCCCGGTATTGACCGATCCGACCCCTCTGCGCCGTATATATATCTAGTACTGGGCAAGCGCGAGTGCTGGAAGTGTCACAAAGAGACCTCGGTCGCGGCCTTCGGCATTCCCTATCGAGCCGATAACGACGAGAGCATCGCCATCGCGCACGCGCCCAACGAAGCCGGGCACATTGCCATCGACACGGCCAACGCCAACGCACTCGCCATCGTGCCCGCTCTTGGCTGCGTGCCGGGCGAGATCCGCGACTACCTTCATAAGCGCTGCGGCTACAAGCCCGTAGGCGCGCGAGCCTCCAAAGCCCCGTCGCTCGGCAACACGTGCACCAGTTGCGACGCGCTGCAAGGCAGCCGCTATCTGTTCGAGGAGCCCTCGTCCCCGTTTGCCCTCACTGCCATCAACAAGCTGCCGGCACTGGAGTTTATACGCGTCGAAGTTGCCGGCGTCTTTGGCGTCCCGGCCACGCGTACCGACTTTGACCAGGTGCTCTTTACCTGGGCACGCGACCATCACGCCGAGTTCCACAAGCAGCTCGGTGAGGGGATTTATTTGTAGGGACGGAGAGGCCTTCACAGTCAGCTCCTCCGCATCACCTATCCCTCGTCGCCGGCGTCGTACACGATATCGAGGCCACAAACGGGGCATTTCTCCGGATACACCGGCATATGAACGCCTGTCTGTTTTCTCACTTCGTCGCTGAACCTGTCGCGCGCATCGATGAACCGAATGTCGAGACACGGTATTTGCGAGCCGCAGCAAGGGCAGGTGACGACAAACGACCCGCAATCAACCTCTACGCTCGGAAACATATTGTTGTCTATAAGGGCACACGGCAGTTTTCCGTACTTCCCCATCGCAATATCGCCTCGCCAGCTCATACACGCTCCCCTCTCGCTATACAAAACAGGAAGAGCATGCACCGGCGGGCATGCGCGAGATTGCATCGCCACGCGATCCGATCAAACAACACGATCGTCAAAGAATGCCAAAGCCAAATACGCTAATACGGCAGAAGCCCCGCCTTTTCACGCTTCTTTTCCGAGCGATCGAACTCAATGCGATGGGCCTCAAGAAACACCGTATTGGGTCGCCACTGACGCTCATTCGGCTGCCTTAGCGTCGCACCCGCAAAGGAAGCGTAGCCGGTCTTATCCAGCAGGTACGATCCGCACAGCCGATATTCGCCGCAAACAGGCTCAAACGAAATCAGATGAGCATCGAATAAAGCATGCAAGTCGCGCCGAAGCAGAATGCCGTTGCTGGCAACCTGCGATTTGGGTCCCGAGTAATTCTCGATATGTGCAGCCTCCAGAGCCTCGCTGACGCCGCAGTCCGACACCGCGCAACGGCCATCATAGGCGGCAACGAGCTGCTTGCGGAACCATTGCTGCCCCAATCGCTCGCGCCTTAACGCATAGCGGACCTTTTCGTCGTCGGTCGTACCCTGTCCGGCAAACTCAATATCGACGGGCATGTGCTTCAGATAGCTCATGTCGGGCGCAAAACGGGGGTCCGGTCCGCCTTTATGAACAGGACCGTGCAGAACAAACCATCCGTTTTCGGGCTCGAACCGTTCAACAAACGCAAGGCCGAGCACCTTGTAGCCCACCTCGGTTGCAAATATGACTCCGACTGGAACGCCACATTCCATGCAGTTGAGCATTTTACGGTTGTAATTCTGGTCTCGAGAACCAACGGCGCCTGGCGCTTGGACCGAATACTTAATGACCCACGTACCATCGTCCAAATAGAGCGGAGGTACATCGGTGTAGAAGCTCTTTTTAGAGTTATGGACCGAAAGCGCAAAGATCTTATTGGGATCTTGCTTCACCCGATCCTGGCCCGGCCAGAAGATCCCTGAATCCCGCGTTACGGGAAAGAAGTCCGAGCCAATTCTCAAACGATACTGATACTGAGGGCTATCTTCCTTGGTGTGGTGCGGAAGGCTGGTCCAAACGCCGCCGCGCTGTTCCTCACCCAGAAACCACTCCCATGCCTCAACGTATTCGGAAGGCACGAGGCTGCAGGCGCGGTCATAGCTTGGTCCATCCATCAACGGAACAGCAAGGTCAATGTCGTTCATCGCCAGCACCTACAACCATACGAACGCGAGTCATGCCACTCAATAATATGGCCGAGAGTCAATTATTACGAGATCTCATTCCGCGATCGGCACATCGTTACGCTTTCGGGCGCGGACCTTATCCGCGACATCTATGCATACTGCAGCGAGCTCGCCGAGCGCCACGTCTTTGGCACGGCCGAAGTCAAACCGGGAAATGTCATCAAGCTGGTTCTTAGGCTGTTCTTGATGGACGGGTTCGGGGCCATGCCGGCGTAAGCCGAGTCTTTAGCATCACCGTCGACTGGGCAACAACCGCTTTACCTTAATGGACGCCAATCGAGGGTCGATTATTGGGTCGCCTCGTCCACTAACGCATCTATCCCACGCGCTCCGACAGTCGATACTTGCGGTTGCGGCTCGTCGCCGGCGCCGTGGGCTCAAGCTCGCCTTGAGCAATGAGCGCGTTGACGCGCGACCTAACCTGGGAAATTGTGAGCCCTGTGTGCTCTGCCAACTCGCGCGTCCCCAGCTCGCCGTAGTGTTTGAGTGCCGTCACAATTAAGCCCCCGCCATGATCGACCGGCTCGATCTTTGAACGGTAAAGTACGACCTTGAACCGATCGAATCCCGGGCGGAACAGGGGATCGGCCAGACCATACGCGCGCATGGCATCGATCATCATCGGGATGCCCGAGCCATTGCCCTCAACCGGCGAACCTGCGCCATCCGGCAGCGGAACAATCGACATGAGCTTCACAAGCGTCGCGTTACGGCATCGGGAGCTGCCGTCAAACAAGCTCTCGCGAGTCATTCCCCCGTAAAGGCCGCCAGGATTCGTCACCTCGACACGATCGTCAAAGATGTCGACGGCAATCGATTGTCCACAGAACCGATCCCCGTATTCTCGATGGATTACGGCGTTGGCGATTGCCTCGCGCAGAACCTCCTCGGGAATCTCAAGCGAGTCGACACGCGAGACGCCTTGGACGGTCGAGGTTCGCCGCAAATTCTCGGCGACGGCTGCGACGGCATCCGAGATCATCTCGCCCAACGTTCCCTCACAGATTGTGCGGTCCATGAACCTCAGCGACCCCGCCGTGCCCTTCTGCGTTCCGGCATAGACCGCCACATCGATAAAGAGCTTGGGATAAAACTGCTGAGGGTAGGTGCCCGCAACTAGGAGTCCAGCCTTGGTGACATTGCCCTGGGAATCAAGGAAATTTAGGCGCTCCAGCTTCGTTTGTTTGTCCGGCGCGCCGCGCATCGCCCGGGGCGTCAACGAGAAAGCCCGATCTATCGTACGGTCGACCAGCGTCTCGTCGAGATCGTCCGCGCCCGCGCCCGCCACCGCGTCACGATCGCTCGGAGTCGCTCGACCGTATGACGCCAATGCGAGCACCTCGGTCGACGAAAGCGGGACATCTTTGTCATCGATGCGTTTGTAGCTGCCACCTTGAGCGCCCCGCTCTATGACATAACAAGGCTTGCTCGACGGGTCGAGCTCCTCAATCGTGATGACCAGAACCACGGTGCCCTGGAGCTCCACGCGCTCAATGGTGTATTTGGGCGGATTGGCCAGCTTTCCGCGACCGCCGGCATCGCCCATGCCTGCCACGAATTGGTTGAGCACTTTCTCGGTCTCAAAGTTTGCAACTGGGACAAAACCCGCGCGCTCGCTCACTCCGAGTACGATGATGCCGCCGGCGGTGTTTGCGAAAGCGCTGACCGTTTCCCATACGTCGCGGGAAAGCGTCGTGGCGCTCTCCTTCACTTCGACGTTAAGATCATCCGAGCCCATACGCCTTAAAGACTCAAGCAGACCGGTCAGCTCGTTTTCGTTCATCTGCACGTCCTTTCGCTCGGTCCCGCGGAGAATGCCGCGGATAGATTTCCCTCGTCTCTCAGTTATCTCTCGTAATTATCTCTCATTTATCTCTCTATCTCTCGGCTTAGAGATAA
>DBEXMY010000067.1:0-6193 GCA_048168905.1 Collinsella sp.
CGTTCTTAAATGACTAGTCGAAAGGGACGCTCTTGCCGGCACTTGGGGACAGTCCCTAAGTGTCGGCAGATTGGGACATTCCTTTGCAAGATGGCGCTGAAGATTGTCCCCGACGACTAGTCGTTTAAGAACGTCCCCAACGACTGGTCGTTTAATGCACCAGTTTCTGTCGAGTCGGTGCTCTTTGCGGGTTGCCCGTATAATGGTCTGCGTATGAACCGCAACCAAGGAGTTCCAGTTTATGGACCAGAGTCTTTTTAAATTCGACCTGATCGCCGAGGATCCGACCACGCACGCGCGCGCCGGCGTGCTGCATACCCCGCACGGCGACATCGAGACGCCGATCTTTATGCCCGTGGGCACCAAGGCAAACGTCAAGGGCATCCCTACCGAGACCGTCAAGCAGCTCGGCGCCCAGATCGTGCTTGCCAATACCTATCACCTGTCCATGCGCCCCGGCGAGGACACCATCGCCGAGCTGGGCGGACTGCATAAGTTTATGAACTGGCACGGCCCCATCCTCACCGACTCGGGCGGCTTCCAGGTCTTTAGCCATAACGACGCCGTCAAGCTCACCGACGAGGGCGTGCGCTTTATCGTCAATGACTACGACGGCCGTCACGTGTTCTGGACGCCCGAGGACAACATGGAAATCGCCATGAAGCTCGGCTCCGACATCTGCATGCAGCTCGACCAATGCCCCGGCTATCCTGCCACACGCGCCTACGTCGAGCGCGCGGTGGAGCTGTCGAGCATGTGGGCCGAGCGCTGCTACAAGGCTCATACCCGCGATGACCAGGCACTCTTTGGTATCGTTCAGGGCGGCATGCATCTGGACCTGCGTCTGCGCTCGCTGCGCCATCTGGAGGAGTGCGGCGACTTCCCGGGCTACGGCATTGGTGGCTACTCGGTGGGCGAGGACCACGAGACTATGTTCGAGACGCTGGCGCCGCTGGTTTCCGATTACATGCCTAAGCACAAGCCGCGCTACCTCATGGGCGTCGGCAACCCTACCACGCTCGTGCGCGGCGTTGGCGTGGGCATCGACATGTTCGACTGCGTGCTGCCGACGCGCACCGGCCGCATGGGTACGGCGTTCTCCAGTGAGGGTCGCCTCAACTTCCGTAACGCGCGCTTTGCGCACGACGACGGCCCCATCGATCCCACCTGCACCTGCCCGGTGTGCACGGGCGGCTACAGCCGCGCGCTCATCCGCCACATGGTCACGCAGAAGGAGATGCTCGGCGGTATTCTGCTGTCGATGCACAACATCTACTACCTGCTCAACCTTATGCAGCGTGCCCGCCAGGCCATTATCGAGGGCCGCTACGGCGCGTTCGTGAGTGACTGGATGAACAGTCCTGCGGCGGTGGACTACTAAGAGCGGCGCGGGCGCTTGCAGAGCGCTGGCAACGGCAAGGGGCGAGCGCTGGCCGGTCATCGCGTTCGCTAACACGGTCTGCGCGACCGCTGACCGATAGCTTGCAAGCACTTGATGCATCGTGGGTACCATACCGAATGGTTGATGTTCGGGCGGGTGTTTGGCGCATGGCGTCGACCCCGCCCGTTTTTCTTTTTCTCGATAGGAGTACCCATGATTAAGAACGAGAATGTCGAGGGCGAGCCTGCCTACGACGAGACGTACCGCCGCGGCCCCGTGTTCATGCGCGGCCCCATGATTCCTAAGGACAACACCTACGCCAACCTGCTGGCGCCCGAGGAGTCGACCGACTGGCTGCATGCCGACCCCTGGCGCGTGCTGCGCATTCAGGCAGAGTTTGTCGACGGCTTTGGCGCGCTTGCCGAGCTCGGGCCCGCGGTGACCATCTTCGGCAGCGCCCGCACGCCCAAGACCGATCCGCTCTACAAGGCGGCGCGCGCGGTCGGTCGCAAGATTGCGCAACGTGGCGTGGCGGTCATCACCGGTGGCGGCCCCGGCATCATGGAGGCGGCCAACAGGGGAGCGGCGAGTGTCAACGGCAAGTCAGTTGGCCTGGGCATTGAGTTGCCGCACGAGCATGGGCTCAATAAATACGTGAACCTCGGCATGGACTTCCGTTACTTCTTTGTGCGCAAGACCATGTTCGTCAAATACAGCTCGGGTGCTATCGTGTTTCCCGGCGGTTTTGGCACGCTCGACGAGATGTTCGAGGTGCTCACGCTGGTGCAGACGCACAAGGTCAAGCGCATGCCGCTTGTGCTGGTGGGTACCGAGTACTGGCAGGGCCTGTTCGACTGGCTCAACGGCCCGGTGATGGATGCCGGTATGATCAGCCCGCTCGATCCCGAGCTCGTACACATCACCGACGACCTCAACGAGGCCGTCGACATTGCCCTGAGCGGGCTGATGTAGATCAATCGTGCCCACGCGACATGAATACGCATGGCAATCTGATGTTATTTAACATCAGATTGCCATTTATATTGGGTATACTGGTGTAAAAGACGAGGGCGAGGAGGTCGCAAATGTCTACAGCAACAGTTAAGCCTACGACGGTTCGAATCGAAGAGGGGCTCAAGGAGCAGGCGACTGAGTTCTTGGATTCGGTCGGCCTCAGCCTCAATTCCTATCTCAATCTTGCCGTTCGGCAGCTGGTAAATCAGCGAAAGATTCCTTTTGAGATTGTAGGAAGGGCGGAGGTGCCCAACGAGGCGACGAGGCGTGCCATGGTGATCGCCGAGGCTCATGAGTTGGGGATTTTGCCGGACGATAGCCTGTCATTCAATAACGCTGATGAGCTTATGTCATTCCTCGATGAGGAATAGCGATGTTCGAGATTAAAGTCGAGGCTCAATTTAAGGTGGACTACAAACGAACGATGCGCATGCATCCGCAGCTAAAAAGTGAGTTTAAAGCGGCGGTTGCAGAGCTTGTGGCCCATGGGTCACTTCCGGCGGAGTATGGCGCCCACGAGCTCTCAAACCCGGGCGGAAACTACAACGGCCACATCGATTTCCACCTATCCGATGGCTTGGTCGATGTGGTCGTTCTTTATCTTCACCATAAGACTAACCCAGTGATTAGGCTGGTGAGAATGGGCACTCATCAGGAGCTGTTTCAGGGTCCGCTGGGCTGATCGCCGATTTCCAAGTTGCGGTGGAATAGGGATTGATTTGCGGCTGATAAGCCAAAAACAGTCCCTATTCCACCGCAACTGATGTGGGCGTCCCTAGTGAGTTGGCTGGTAGCGGGGGCAGTAGCTGATGGCGATGGCATCGACGCCTACATGGGTGGCGATGGTGCAGCCGATGGGGCCGGTGCCGGCGTCTACATAGTCTTGGCCTGCGAGTGCTTGGCTGACGAGCTCCTGCTCCTCGGCGGCGCCGGTCGTGAGTACGCGCACGCTTGAGCCTGGGTGCTTGTCCAAAAACGCGAGGCAATCTGCCATGGTGTTGGCGACGATGCGCTTGGCGCCGCGGCCCTTTTTGATGGCCTTGATCTCGCCCGATTTCCACTCCGGCGAAACGGCCAGGCGAATGTTGAGCATCTGCGTGAGCTGGCCGGCGAGCTTGGGCGCGCGGCCGTTCTTAACGAGGTTCTCGAGCGTGCGGGGAATCAGCAACAGGTGGGCGTCGGGCAGCGTCGCGCGGATCTGCGCCTCGGTCTCGTCCAGGCTGCGGCCGTCCTCGCGCATGGCCAGCGCGTACTCCACCAGCAGGCCCTCGGCACCCGAGCCGGTGCGCGAGTCGATGCAGCGCACGTCGAGTTCGTGCGTTTCGGCCGTCAGGCTGGCGTTGGCATAGCAGGCGGACCACTCGCTGCACAGTGAGATAAAGATGGCGCTATCATGGCCGTCGGCGAGCACGCGGTCAAAGAGTGCCTTGAACTCGCCGGCGCTCGGCTGCGAGGTGTGCGGCAGTTGCTCGGAGCCGGCCATGCGCGCGACGTACTCCTGGGCGGTAATCTGTACCTGGTCGAGCAGGTCCTCGCCCTCGATAATCACATGCAGTGGAATCACGTAAATGCCGAGCTCTTGAGCGCGGGCGGGGGAGATGTCCGACGTGGAGTCGGTTATGATGGCAAAAGACATAATTGCACCTTTCGTTGGGGCGCTTTCGCGCCGCCTTCTGAGAGCAAAGTGCGACAAGTATAGTGGAGTTGCTCTACATTGCTAGGTTAAATTGTTGAATAGTCAACAGTTTGAAGTGTCGGTGTGGAAATCATCAACTGGGGAAGAGGAGTGCCGATGGCGGCATTACAGCTATGCGAGCGGCCGGTTGTGCTGTTCGATTTTGACGGCACGGTGGCCGATACGGGCCGGGCGGTGATGACCTCGACGCGCAAGACGTTGGCCGCGCGCGGGTTTTCGGAGGCGCAGATGGGTGACCTGCGCCGCATGATCGGGCCGCCCCTGTGGAAGAGCTTTCACGACTTTTATGGCTTCTCGCGCGAGGAGTCGCTTGTGGTGGCCGACGAGTACCGTGCCTTTTTTGATGAACTGGGACCGGAGGAGTATCCCGTGTTTGACGGGATCCCCGAGCTGCTGGATGGGTTGGTCGCCCAAGGCAAGCGTATGGCCGTGGCGACGTCACGCATGGAGGCAAAGTGTATCGACATGGTGGGAGAGCTGGGACTTTCTCAGTTTGAGGCGGTGGTTGGCATGAATCCGCCGCAGGGGCGCGAGACCAAGGCCGATTCGGTCCGCGATGCCCTGGCAGAGCTCGGTGCGACGGCGGGCGATGCCGTGATGATCGGCGATCGCTTTAACGACGTCGAGGGCGCGCACGCGATGAGCGTGCCGTGCATTGGTATCTATTCGGGCGCGGCGGCGTCGGGCGAGCACGAGGCGGCGGGTGCCGATGCAGTGGTGCACTCGGTGGCCGAGCTTGCTAAACTTTTCGCTATCTAATAGACGTAATGTGAGGGGCGGGCGTACCCGTCACTCATTGGTGAGGAGGTCGTCCATGAATCAGGTGGAGCAGAGCGTTATCGAGTATGTCGACGAGGTCTGGGAAGATGTCGTCGCCGATATCGAACAACTGGTGAGCTATCCGTCCGTGGCCGTTGCTGCCAATGCAGAGCCCGGTGCGCCGTTTGGCCGACCGGTCCGTGATGCGCTCGATTGCGCGCTCGGCATTGCGCAAAAGCTCGGCTACCAGACGGGCGACGACGAGGGCTATGTGGGCATTGCCGATATCCCGGGTCGCGGCGACAAGCAGCTCGCGACCATCTGCCACGTGGACGTGGTGCCCGCCGGCCCCGGCTGGAACACCGATCCGTTCGCGATGGAGCGTCGCGAGGGCTGGCTGCTCGGCCGTGGCGTGATTGATGACAAGGGTCCGGCGGTGCTGTCGCTCTACGCCGGTGCCTACCTGCTCAAGCACGGCATTGTGCCGCGCTATACCTTCCGCGCGCTGCTGGGCTGCGATGAGGAAGTGGGCATGTCCGACGTTCACCATTATCTGGAGAACCACGCAGACCCCGACTTTTTGTTTACGCCCGATGCCGAGTTCCCGGTCTGCAATGCCGAGAAGGGCCAGTTTGGGGCGACGTTTGTGAGCCCCAAGATCGACGGCGGGCGCATTGTGTCCTGGAGCGGTGCCGAGGCGAGCAACGCCATTCCGTCGCAGTCCATCTGCGAGCTCGCGATTGCCGCTGATGAGCTGCCGGCGCCGGTCGAGAACGCCGACCGCTTGGAGATTACGGCGCTCGATAACGGGCACGCGCAGATTTTTGCCCATGGCATTGGCGGTCATGCCTCGATGCCCGAGGGAACGATTAACGCCGTCGGCCTGATCGTGGCGTATCTGCGCGAGGCCGAGGACGCGTTTGGTGCACGCGACGAACGCCTGCTGACGCCTGCCGAGCACGAGTTCGTCAAGTTCCTGGCCTTTGTGCATGCGGATGCCTATGGCCGCGGCCTGGGTATCGATGCGACGAGTCCGGCGTTTGGCCCGCTTACCTGCAACGCTGGCGTCATCCGCGTGGCGGATGGCCATATTGAGCAGGTCATCGACGTGCGCTTCCCCGACAGCACGAGTGCCGATACCATCCGCGAGCAGCTCGACCCGCTCGTGGGCCGTTTTGGCGTGACGTGTCAGCTGGGTCGCGCTAAGGTGCCGTTCTCGGTGTCTGCCGACGATCCGGCCGTGAAGGCGCTTATTGATACCTATAACGAGTTTACGGGCAAGCATGCTGAGCCCTTTGCCATGGGCGGCGGCACGTACGCGCGCAACTTTGCCCGCGCCGTAT
>DBEXMY010000068.1:0-2745 GCA_048168905.1 Collinsella sp.
GAGCGCTGGTCCAGAGCGTCCTCCTCGAGCGCCTCGATTAACACGTCGGCCGAGAAGATGTAGATGCCCATGGACGCGAGGTTCGAATCGGGCTTATCGGGCTTCTCGGTAAACTTGGTGATGCGGCCGTCCTCGGGGTCGGTGGTCAGGATGCCAAAGCGGCTGGCCTCCTCCCACGGCACGGGCATAACGCTCACCGTGAGGTCGGCGTTGTTCTCAATGTGCGTCTTGAGCATCTTGCGGTAGTCCATGCGATACAGGTGATCGCCCGAAAGAATCAGGACGTACTTGGGGTCGTTGGCCTTGATGTAGTCGAGGTTCTGCGTAATGGCGTCGGCCGTGCCCGCATACCAGGCGCCACCGGTCTGCGTCTCGTACGGCGGCAGGATCGACACGCCGCCGTCGCGGCTGTCCAGATCCCATGCCTCGCCGGAGCCTACATAGGCATGCAGCAGGTAGGGACGGTACTGCGTCAGAACGCCCACCGTGTCGATGCCCGAGTTGGAGCAGTTGGACAGCGAAAAGTCGATAATGCGGAACTTGCCACCAAAGCTAACCGCCGGCTTAGCGATCTTTTGGGTGAGTGCCCCCAATCGGCTGCCCTGTCCTCCTGCGAGGAGCATCGCGATGCATTCTTTCTTACTCATCGATTTCTCCTTCTGTCATCGATGTTCCTAAACCCATTAGCGACGGGCGCGGCGCTCGGTCGCGCCCGTCGAGTAATGCCGTGCTGGCATAAGGGAGCTCGCGCGCCTTTACGCGTGCCAGATCTCGTCGCGGTACTCGCGAATGGTGCGGTCGCTCGAGAACCAGCCGGAGGAGGCGGTGTTGAGCAGGGCCTTGCGGTTCCAAGTCTCCTGGTCGCCGTAGCTGTTCGTGAGCGCCTCCCATGCATCCACGTAGCTGCGGAAGTCTGCCATGACCAGGTCGGGGTCGTTGTTGTTCATGAGCTCGTTGTAGATGCTCTCGAAGTTGCCCGAAAGACCCGCAAAGGTGTTGTCCTTGAGCTCGTTCATAACGCGGCCCAGACGCTCGCGATCGTTGTTGAGCGTATCCCACGCAAAGTAGCTGTTGGATGCCCAGAGCTGCTCGACCTCGGGTGCGGTCAGGCCAAAGATGGCCTCGTTCTCGCGGCCGGCCAGGTCGGCGATCTCGATGTTGGCGCCGTCGAGGGTGCCCAGCGTAATGGCGCCGTTCATCATGAGCTTCATGTTGGACGTGCCCGAAGCCTCCTTACCGGCCGTGGAGATCTGCTCCGAGATCTCGGCGGCGGGGTAGATGAGCTGGGCGTTGCTCACGCGGAAGTTGGGGATAAAGCAGACCTTCATGACCTCGTTGACGCGGGCATCGTTGTTGATGACGTCGGCCACGGAGTTAATGAGGCGGATGGTCTCCTTGGCGAAGGTGTAGCTCGAGGCAGCCTTGCCGCTAAAGATGAAGGTCGTCGGCGTCACGTGGAAGTTGGGATCGGCGATGCGACGGTTGTAGATGTCCATCACCTTCATGATGTTCATGAGCTGGCGCTTGTAGGCATGGAAGCGCTTAACCTGAACATCGAAGACGGTGTTGGGGTCAATGACCAGACCGGTCTCGGCCTTAACATAGGCGGCCAGGCGCTCCTTGTTGGCGCGCTTGGAGGCACCCACGGCCTTCAGGAACTCGGTGTCGTCCTTAAACTCCTTGAGCTTCTCTAGCTCAAATGCGTCCTTGAGCCAACCCTCGCCAATGGCATCGGTGACGAGCTTGGCGTAGGTGGGGTTGGCCTCGGCAAAGAAGCGACGGTGCGAGATGCCGTTGGTCTTGTTGTTGAACTTCTCGGGCGTTATGGCATAGAAGTCCTTGAGCACGATGTTCTTGATGATGTCGGAGTGGATCTTTGCCACGCCGTTGACGCTGTGGCTGCAGATCACGGACAGGTTGGCCATGCGAATCTCGCCGTCCCACAGGATGGCGGTCTGGCGCAGACGCTCCTGCCAGCCCTCCTGCGTGGTGTCGAACGACTCGTGCCAACGACGGCTGATCTCGTCGATGATCTGGTACACGCGGGGGAGGAGCTTGGAGAACGTGCCGATGGGCCACTTCTCCAGAGCCTCGGGCAGGATGGTGTGGTTGGTGTAGCTCACGACCTGCGTCACGATGTTCCAGGCGTCGTCCCACTCGAGCTTCTTTTCGTCGATCAGGATACGCATGAGCTCGGGGCCGCACATGGCGGGGTGGGTGTCATTGGTATGGATGGCAACAAACTGCGGCAGCAGCTCCCAGTTCTCGCCATGCTCCTTCTCAAAGGTGTCGAGCAGGCTGTAGATGCCGGCGGAAACAAACAGGTACTCCTGCTTCAGGCGCAGCAGACGGCCGTGCTCGCCGGCGTCGTTGGGGTAGAGGATGGCGCTGATGGCCTCGGCTTCGGCGCGCTCGGCGTCGGCCAGGGCATAGTCGCCGCGGTTGAAGGCCTCCAGGTCAAAGTGCTCCTCGACCGGCTCGGCAGCCCAGACGCGCAGCTTGTTGACGGTCTCGCCGGCATATCCCACGACGGGGATGTCATAAGGGACGGCCAGGATATCCTGCGTGTCCACCGTGCGGTAGAACGTGCGGCCGTTCTCCTCAAAGCCCTCAACATGGCCACCAAACTTGATGGTCACGGCTTTGTCCTGACGGCGGACCTCCCAGGGATAGCCGTGGGTGAGCCACTCGTCGGTGGCCTCGACCTGGCTGCCGTTGACGATTTCCTGCTTAAACAGGCCGTAG
>DBEXMY010000069.1:0-4190 GCA_048168905.1 Collinsella sp.
GGCCGTCATGCGTAAGCCTGCCTCCTGCGTCCTGTCCATCGCGCTCTCGCTCGTAATGACGGTTGGTTTTATCCCGTCACCCGCGCTTGCCGAAATCGCCAGTGCGCCAGAACCCGCCGCGCAAAGCGCCGGCAAACCTAACGAGAGCCCAGCCGAAACCACGTCGGGCCAAGCCCGGGCAAACGATCAAATCAGCGCCGCCTCCGGCACCAATGTAACGGCCAACGCAACGCAGCCGATCGACGCCAGCATGTTCAGTATCGAGGACACCGACATTCGCTACACGGGCAATCCCGTGATGCCCACCGTCACGTCGTCGACCGTGCCGAGCGACCAGTACACTGTCGCCTACGAGAACAACGTAGCCATCGGTCAGGCGACCGCCGTTGTGACCGCCGACGACCAGAACTACAGCGGCACCTGCGCGATCCCATTTGAAATCAAACCGGCGAACGCGGCCGCGAACTACCAGCACAGCACCACCGCGCAAAGCGGCGACATCACGCTCACCGTCCAATGGAACGACCCGAGGCTCGGCCAGGAGACCACGTTCCATGTGACTGCGACGGGCGGAAGCGGTGCGCACCAATTCCGCATGGACGCACCGACGTATATGGATCCCGACGGTAGCAGCGAAAGCGTTGCCGACCCCAGCCGTAACCAGTGGCAGCAATACACCGGCGAATGCACATCGCACGACTACCAGTTCGAAATGACCGCTAGCGGCACCTATTACCTGCGCTTTTACCTGATGGATAAGGCGGCCGGCGTGTACTATCTGCGCTCAAACGTGTTTGCGAGCGCGAACGACGACGCCTATCCGGCGGTCAGCGCCATCGTGAAGTCCGCAGTCGACAAATGCAGCGCCGATACCGACGGGTCCGACTACGCCCGCGCCCTGTGGCTGCACGACTGGACGCTCGACCAGCTGGAGTACGACCACAGCCTCAACTGGTGCTCGGCCGAAAGCGGCCTCACGCGCCACCAAGGCACCTGCGAGAGCTACCAGCGCATCTACTCCAAGCTCCTTGACGCCGCGGGCATCGCCAACGGCCGCATCACCGGCAACGGCCACACCTGGAACGCCGTAAAGATCGACAGCAAATGGTGCCAGATGGACCCAACCTGGGATGACACCAGCGACAACTGGTACGGGGACCTGGACCAGCGCCATCTGTACTTTGGCCTGGCCGACGAGCTCATGGCAATCGCCCACTCCGACCACATGGCTAACTACCAAAAAGACGGCTACGCCCACCACTCGACCGACCTGTCTAACAATTACTTTGTACGAACTGGCAAGGCCGATGAATGGGCAGAGAAGTATGCCGAGATCCCGATCGCATTCAGCAGCACCTAGATGCCTTTCAAAGCAGATAGTTAATTGAATGCGCCAACGAATACACCATTACAGTTTGGAACGCCCGAACAGTCCTATGTTTAGAATCACCAAAGTGCGAACACTAGAGCTTTAACTAACATCCACCCGAAATCGTCGATACGAGACACAGGCAGTCCAATCAATTAAACAAGTGAATTGAAATTAAAGACCTTAGTTGACTCAACCGGGAAAAAACGATCTGATATCGATTTCTCGTCTTCTGCAGCCACATTTGCAACCTCATAGAAACGTCTGGCCAAATCACGACGTCGTTTCTGATAAGCCCTGGCAGCCACCGTAGAACGATCGGGTAAACCATAGTCGAAAATATAAAGCCTGCATGCCGAATCTGACAACCTATCAGCCACTTGTCGCCAAATGTAACCATCGCTTTCTCCCAAGCTGCAGCCATATATACAAATGCTATCGGCTTTAGCTATCAGCTCACTCATCTCAGCGGTTTTCGTATTGCCATAAATTCCGTAGTTCTTTTTTTCTTTAACCCAAAGCTCTTGAAAATCCACCTTAGAGGAATAAACGGGAGATGTAATCTGATCAGAATCTGAAACGCCAAATATAATATTGGTAGCAGCGCCCCCATCATTGATTTCTCCATGAAGATGAAGAAGCGTGCCTTGATAAAAGAACTTAGGCGTAGTACCGACAATCAACTTACCAAAGGGCTGGTCTTTCCCAATCTCATCCCAAAAACGATTGACGGTATTCGTATAGTTTAAAACCAGAACGTGCACAGTCACGTCTTCAGAAGTCGACATCAAAGCGGGGAGCCCTTTTAATACGTCAACAGCAGTGAGTCTCGTATAGAAGCTGCTAATTGATGCTCGAAATTCCTGAACTGCCTCCTGAGGAAGCTCGACAGGCATACGGCTGGACTCTCTAAATACGTAATCTAAAAACTCATCTTGAATATTCTCAAACGTCTCATGAAATAATTCTTCGTCGTCTTCATAAAACGCTGATGCTCTGCCTAGAAGATTTTCCAAATCACACCAAAGTTCAGACGCTCGTTCTGGGCTGAATCCCTCAACTCTTTTTACAAGCTCATCCCTATATTTGTTCTGAACGCCATCTTTAAAATAGCGATTCTTCAAAAAAGAACGGTAATCAGTTGCGAGACCAAGGTTCCGATCAAATCCATTCCCAATGATCCAAAGAAGATTTAGCATTCAATACCGTCCGATTTAATAACAGAGATTAGTTTTACTGCGCAGTACACCATGCAATATAACGCATGAAGGGCTCTGCCATCAGCGAGCCCTTCATGCACCATCGGTTCATTCTGATAGTATAACTGGATGTTAAAGCATGGACATGTACCCCTTAAGCTCCTCCTCCCAGTCGGGCATGTGGAAGCCACTGGTCTCGAGCTTGGACAGGTCGAGCGCGGAGTGGACCGGGCGCGGGGCGACGGGGCCCTCGGCGCTCGCGTAGTAGTCGGCGGTCGATACCGGCACGACCCTGTCCCCGTTGCCGTTGGCGGCCTCGAAGACGGCGCGGGCGATGTCCGCCCAGCTCTTCACGGCGCCGGAGCCGGTGCAGTCGTAGGTGCCGTAGGGGGCGTGCGTTCCCAGCACGTGGAAGATGGCCTCGGCCATGTCGCGCGTGAAGGTCAGGCGGCCCAGCTGGTCGTCAACGACCGTGACCTGCTCGAGCCCGTCCTCGGGGTCGGCGACGCGGTCGGACAGGCCCTTCATCGTCTTGACGAAGTTGCGGCCCTCGCCGATGACCCAGCTGGAGCGCATGATGTAGTGGCGCGGGCACCCGGCCACGGCGATGTCGCCGGCGGCCTTGGTCTGGCCGTAGACGGACAGCGGGCTGAGGGGCTCGTCCTCGTCATGCACCTCGGCGGTGCCGTCGAAGACGTAGTCGCTGGACACGTGGACGAGGGTGATCAAGTGATCAGAGCATGTGCGGGCGAGGAGGGCGGGGCCGGTCGCGTTGGCCTTCCAGGCGGTCGCGCGGCCCTCGGCGGTCTCCGCCCTATCCACGGCGGTGTAGGCGCCGCAGTTGATCACGGTGCCGTAGAGCGACCAGTCGTACTGTGTGTAGGCGTCCGTGTCTGACATATCGAAGGTGTCGATGTCGCAGAAGTCGAAGTCCTTGGCGACGCCGCGCTCCTCCGCCAGCCTGCGCACAGCATGGCCCAGCTGGCCGTTGCAGCCGGTGACGAGCGTCCTCTTGGGCGCCATTGGGACGACGTCCTTGAGCATCGGGTGGTTGAGGTCGGCCTCGGAGACGGTGGCCTCATCGAGCGGGATCGGCCACTCGATGGCGAGCTCGGGGTCGGCGAGGTTCACGAAGGTGTAGGTCTTCTTGAGCTCTAGGGACCAGTGGGCGTCCACCAGGTAGGTGTAGGCGGTGCCGTCCTCCAGGGCCTGGAAGGAGTTGCCCACGCCGCGCGGGACGTAGATGGCCTTGGACGGGTCGAGCGTGCAGGTGAACACCTTCCCGTAGGTCTCGCTGCCCTCGCGCAGGTCCACCCATGCGCCGAAGACCGAGCCGCGGGCCACGGAGATGAACTTGTCCCAGGGCTCGGCGTGGATGCCGCGGGTGACGCCGCGGCTGTCGTTGTAGGAGACGTTGTTCTGGACGACGCGGAGGTCCGGGATGCCCAGGGCGGTCATCTTGGCGCGCTGCCAGTTCTCCTTGAACCAGCCGCGCGAGTCGCCGTGGACGGCGAGGTCGACGACCTTGAGGCCCTCGATGCCGGTCTCGGCGACGGAGAGGTCCTTCTCGAATGCAATGTCTGCCATGTGGGAAAAGCTCCTATCGAAGAGGTTGTATAACC
>DBEXMY010000070.1:0-2757 GCA_048168905.1 Collinsella sp.
GAACAGGAGTCGCTCGAGCTCGTCGGGCGGCAGGTTGAGGAGCTCGTCGCCGGGACGGTGCAGGCAGACCTTCCTGAGCTTGCCGATCTCGGAAGGCACGTGCAGACCTTTCGTCATGGCCTCCTACCTTTCTTTCGGGCCTTACTGGCCGAATGTATCAGCGCCCCTCCGTATGGGACGCTGCTTGCTGACAGCTCTAGTTATATCCAAAAACCACCTGCAATTCCACCTCGCCCCCGAACGGTCAGCAAAGTGCGATGAACGGTATATCTCATATGATTCCCCCATGATGTACTTCGGCGTTCTAAAGTAACTTTTCTAATGTAAACGCTCTTTTTTCCTAAAAACCATTTGCAATTGCATCTCTAAACTTTTGATTCAGAATTGCATAGCTAAATCGGTTTTATGTATATTAATGATGTTTGTTTACGTTTCCGCCTGCATTCAATGATATTCAGCTATCTATCATTCTTATTCACACTTACGTACCAGTTGAGTGTGGATATAGACCACTTGCAGACGAGCAGGGCGTCAGTCCTATGACTTGTCAGCGTAAGAAGTAGGTAAAGATACCGTTCACGCGATACGTTCGTGCCAGCGGTCGACTAAATTGAGACAATAGTGAAAAGTGTTAGGCTACCGTCCTCTGTGGGGACTGAACGGACAGATGCATATGCCGAGCAAAATCGAAAAGAAGCAAGCCGCCGCAAAGCTGCGCAAACCGCCGCGCGACTTCTCGTACACGCAAAACCGAGAGCTTAGCTGGCTGCGCTTTGACAACCGCGTGCTTGACGAAGCCTTCGATGAGACCGTTCCGCTGTTCGAGCGTCTAAAGTTCGTATCGATTTTCGAGTCAAACCTCGATGAGTTCCTTATGGTGCGCGTGGGTGGCCTGTCCGACCTTGCCGAGCTCAAAAAACAGCCTGTCGACAACAAGAGCAATATGACCGCCTCCGAACAGGTCGACGCTGTCATGGCCGAGCTGCCCGGGCTCCTTACCCGTTGGGAGTCCATCTTTAAGAGCATCGAGGGCAATCTCGACACTCTGGGCGTTCACCGCGCGCAAATCGATTCGCTTACGCCCGAGGAGCGCACCTTTGTAACCCGCTACTTCCAGGCCTACGTGTCGCCGGTTATCTCACCGTTGGTCATTGACCCGCGCCATCCCTTCCCCAACCTGCGCAACGGCGCACTCTATCTGGCCTGTGGTCTGGACGGCGCCACCGACGAGGAGAGCCTGCTGGGCCTTATCGAGATTCCCACCTCGATGAACCGCGTGGTCGAGATCCCCTCGCCCACCGGCACCTACTCCTACATCTTGCTCGAGGACGTCATCCTCGCCTGCCTGGACAGCTGCTTTGGCTCCTATAAGCCGCTGGATCGTGCGCTGATCCGCGTCACCCGCAACGCCGACATCGATCCGGACGGCGAGGGCGTCGAAGAGGAAGAGGACTACCGCCAGCACATGAAGCGCATCCTCAAGAAGCGCCTGCGTCTGCAGCCGGTAGTGCTCGCGGTCTCGGGGTCGCTCGAGAAGGCAACGCTCAAGACCATCCGCAAGGCGCTCGAGCTTTCGCGCCGCTCTGTCTTTACCTGCGATATCCCGCTCGACCTGGGCTACGTCTTTGGCATTGAGGGCAAGATTCCCGAGCACCTGCGCAACGAGCTGCTCTTTACGCCGTTTAGGCCGCAGCCCAATCCCACCATCGACATGACCCGCTCCATCCGCGAGCAGGTGCTGCAGCACGACAAGCTGCTCTTTTATCCCTACGAGGCCATGAACCCCTTCCTGGATCTGGTGCACGAGGCCGCCTACGACCCCGAGTGCATCTCGCTGCGCATCACGCTCTACCGCGTGGCCAAGCAGAGCCGCCTGTGCGAGTCGCTGATCGATGCTGCCGAGAACGGCAAAGAGGTCACGGTGCTCATGGAACTTCGTGCCCGCTTTGACGAGCAGAACAACATCGAGTGGGCCGAGCGCCTGGAAGAGGCCGGCTGCACCGTCATCTATGGTTCCGAGGGCTTTAAATGCCACTCAAAGATCTGCCAGCTCACCTATCGCGAGGGCATGGCGCTAACGCGCCTCACGCTTTTGGGCACCGGCAACTTTAACGAGAAGACGGCCAAACTCTACAGCGACTTTATGCTCATGACAGCCCATCCCGGCATCGGCGAGGACGCCAACCTGTTCTTCCGCAACCTGTCGCTGGGCAACCTGCGCGGCGACTACCGCTTCCTGGGTGTGGCGCCCGTCGGACTGAAACCGCTCATCATGCGCGGGCTTGACCGCGAGATCCAGCGCGCCCTTGCCGGCGAGCCCGCCCGCGTGTTCTTTAAGCTCAACTCGCTGACCGACCGCGAGGTTATCGACAAGATCGCCGAGGCATCGTGTGCCGGCGTGCGCGTAGACATGATCATCCGAGGCATCTCGTGCCTCAAGCCCGGTGTTCCGGGCAAGACCGAGAACGTGCATGTCCGCTCCATCGTCGGACGCTTTTTGGAGCACGCGCGCGTCTATGCTTTCGGCGTGGACTCGGACATGATTTACCTGAGCTCGGCAGACATGATGACGCGCAACACCGAGCACCGCGTGGAGATTGCCTTCCCCGTGCTCGACCCCACCTGCCGCGCCCTGGTGCACGAGTACATGGGCATGCAGCTGCGCGACAACGTGAAGGCCCGCAGCCTCACGAGCGACGGCACCTGGGTCCCCGTGGAGCGTGCAGAGGGTGAGAAACCCTTCAACTCACAGGAAGC
>DBEXMY010000071.1:0-22904 GCA_048168905.1 Collinsella sp.
GGTAAGTGAACCGGGCGCACGGGAGGGAAAGCGAGGCTACTCGCCGAGCTTGTGATGAAGCAGCGACGGCGCAGCGCCGAGCAGCATCTTGGTGTAGGGGTCCTGAGGATGCTGGAAGACCTGCTTGGCCTCGCCCTGCTCGACGATCTTGCCGCCATTCATAACGATGATGTCGTCAGAGATATAGCGGACCGTCTGGATGTCATGGCTGATGAACACCATGGCCAGGCCGAGCTCCTTTTTAAGGTCGGTCAGCAGGTTCAGAATCTGCGCGCGGACCGAAACGTCCAGAGCCGAGGTGGGCTCGTCGGCGATGATGGCATCGGGGTTCAGCGACAGGGCACGGGCAATTGCGACGCGCTGGCGCTGGCCGCCCGAAAGCTGGCCGGGAAGAACCTCGGCAGCGGAGCTGGGCAGACCGGTGAGCTCCAAGAGTTCCTTGACGCGCTTCTCCTGCTCGGCCTCGGTACCCAGGTTGTGGACGCGCATGGGGTCGAGCAGCTGCTCGCGAACGACCATGCGGGGGTTGAGCGCCGTAGCCGGATTCTGGAACACGACCGAGATGACGCGGCCCATGTGGCGACGGTCCTCGGCAGTACGCTTGGTAACGTCCTTGCCCTTAAAGTAGACCTTGCCGCTCGTGGGGGCCTGCAGGCCGCACATGACGTTGGCGGTGGTGGACTTACCGCAACCGGACTCGCCGACGATACCAATCGTCTGACCGGGCATGAGCTTAATCGTTACACCCTGAACGGCGTGAACCAGGTTGGGGTGCAGAATCGAACCGGTACGGGTCCTAAAGGTGACGTGGACGTCATCAAGGAAGATGATCGGCTCGACGCCGTTGACTGCGGTCTCGCTCATCTACATCACCTCCGCGTGAGGGGTCAAACCATTTGCCTTGAGCACCTCGTCGGGGAGCTCGGAATAGAAGTGCTCGGTGCCGGGAACGCGCTTGAAGACCGGACGGGTGTCCAGACCAATACGCGGATGGCTCGAGCGGGGCGCAAAGCGATCGCCCTTGGGGAAATCGCGCGGGCTGGGAACGGCGCCGGGGACCTGGTGCAGACGGCCCGAGCCGCTCTCGATGGACAGAACGGAGCCCAAAAGACCGCGGGTGTACTCGTGGATCGGGTTGGTGAGCAGCTCCTTGGTGGGCGCCTGCTCGATAACCTGGCCAGCGTACATAACCGTGATGTTATGGGCGACCTCGGCGACCAGCGCCAGGTCATGCGAAACGAAGATCATGGCAAAGCCGAGCTTGGCCTGAAGATCGTTGAGCAGCTTGATGACCTGCTTCTGGACGGTAACGTCCAGAGCGGTCGTGGGCTCGTCGCAGATGACCAGCTTGGGGTCGCGGGTAAGGGCCATAGCGATCAGGACACGCTGACGCTGGCCGCCGGAAAGCTCGTGCGGATAGCTCTCGAGCGTACGCTTGGGATCGAGGCCGACGAGCTCCAGGAGCTCCTCGGCGCTGCGGGTTCCGCCGCGCTTGGTGAGCTGCTTCATCTGGGCAGAGATGAGCATGGAGGGGTTGAGTGAGGACAGGGCGTCCTGATAGACCATAGCGATATCGGTACCGCGCAGGCCGAACCACTCCTTCTTGCTCATCTTGAGCAGGTCACGGCCCTCCCAGAGGACCTCGCCGGAAAGATGCTCGTCATCGTCGGTCAGGCCCATGATGGCCAGCGTGGTGATGGACTTACCGCAACCGGACTCGCCCACCAGGCCCATGGTCTGACCAGGACGAACGTCAAAGTTGACATGGTCGACGACGTTGATATCGCCGTGATGCTCAAACTGGATGCAGAAGTCACGGACCGAGAGAATCGGCTCAACGGACTCGTCGGGCACATGGCGATCGTCACGCTTGAGCTCAACATCGCGCAGGGCGCCAAGGCGAGCGGAGAGGGACTGGGCCTGCTCCTTGTAGGCGCGAACGGGGTCGGAGACCAGCAGGTCGGCCTCGCGACGCTTGGAGGAATCAGTCGGATCCAGGGCGGCGGAGGGAGCAGCGGCCATGGCGTCGGTAATGCCCTCGGAGAGGATGTTGAGCGCCAGGCAGGTGATCATGATAGCCAGACCCGGGAACAGCGCCTGCCACCAACGGCCAGCGAGCACGCCACCGCGGGCGTCGGCGAGGATGTTGCCCCAGGTAGCGGTGGGCTCCTGGATACCAGCGCCGATAAAGGTCAGCGAGGCCTCGAAGATGATGGCGTCGGCGACCAGGGTAACGGTGAAGACCATGATCGGGGCGATGCAGTTACGCAAAACATGCTTGATCAAAATCCACGGAGCCTTGGCGCCGGAAACGATGACCGCGCGGACATAGTCCTCGCCGTACTCGGACACGATGTTGGCGCGCACGATACGGGCAATCTGCGGAGTGTACATAAAGCCAATGGCGAAGATGATCGACGGCACGGAATTGCCCAGGATGGAGACGAAGACGGCAGCGAGGGCGATGCCCGGGATGGACATGATGATGTCCAGGATGCGCATGATCGCCTCGGAAACGGACTTGCGCGAAACCGCCGCGAGGGCGCCCACGACCGAGCCGCAGACCAGAGCCATGGCAGTAGCACCGAAGCCGATGATCAGCGAGTAACGGCCACCGTAAAGCATACGCGACAGGATGTCGCGACCCTTATCGTCGGTACCGAAGATAAATCCATTGCCGGGAGCCTGGCGAGCAGTGAAAATCTCGACCGGGCTATAGGGGGCAAGAAGGGGCGCCAGAATCGCGGTCAGGGCGACCAACACCAGCACGACGGCGGCAATCTTAGAAGACAGCGTCATCTTCTTCCAGCCACCGAGCTTGAGCCCCTTGGAGGCAGCCTTCTCGAGCTGCTCGGTTTGCTTCTCTCGAATCTTTACCATAATCTACACCGTCCTGATGCGCGGGTTGATGAGCAGGTAGAGCATGTCAACCACGATGTTGATGATGATGAAGGCAAGAGCAACGACGATGACGACGCCCTGAACCAGGTTCGCCTCGTTGCCCTGAACGCCCTGCAGAATCGCAGTACCCATGCCGGGGAGGTTGAAGATGACCTCGATGACGACGGCGCCGCCCATAAGGTAACCGATCTTAAGACCGAGGGTGGTGACCGGGGTGATCAGCGCGTTGCGCAAAACGTTGATGCCGACGACGACCTTCTCGGGAACGCCGGCGCCACGGGCCATGCGGACGTAGTCCTTGTCGAGCTCCTCAACCATGGCGGTACGCACGATACGAGTCATCTGGCCCGTCAGCGGGAATGCCAGAGCGATAGCGGGCATGATCATACGTCCCAGATAGGCAGCCGGGTTGGTGGTGAAGTGAGGCAGAGCACCGGATGCCGGGAGCACCTTAAGGTAGGAAGAGAACAGCAGAATCAACAGAACGGCAAGCCAGAACGACGGGGTTGCCAAGCCGGCGATGGAAAAGACGCGGATCACTTGGTCCGGCCATTTATCGCGATACAGTGCCGCGATGACGCCGAGCAAAAACGAGACGACCGCGCCGATGGCAAGACCGATGAAGGTCAGCTGCATCGTGACGGGCAGGGCCGTGGAGATGCGCTTGGCAACGGAGTTGCGAGCAGCACCATAGGTGCCCATGTCACCATGGATCAGATCGCCCATGTAGCGCACGTAGCGCACGGGCCAGGGGTCGTCCAGACCATACTTCTCATGGTACTCGGCAACCGCCTCGGGCGAGGCACCGTCACCCAACGCCGTATAGGCGGGGTCGGTCTTGGAGAACGACATAAGAAAGAACACCAGGACGGTGACGCCCAATGCCATGATCGGCAGCGCCACGAGACGCCTTCCAATCAAACGTAGAAAGTTGTTCACGTTCTCTCCCCTTTCTTTTGTCGGTAGGACAAACTGGTATATGAGTATGGATACTCATTACAAGACCCGAGCGACATCGAGGCCGCCCGGGTCTTTGTTTCAACTATGAGGACGTTGCCTTACGACCGACGCCCCACATATGACTCAAACGAGTCTTAGGCCTTGACGGTCGCGACGCCCCTGAAGGACATGCTCGTCGTGCCGATGCCCTTGAAGCCATCGAGGGCCTCGCCGTTGGGCGCGGTAGACGGATCGTCCCAGGAAGCGGAGACGGTCTTGACGTGGACAACGGGGTACAGAACAGCGTTGTCGGCGATGATGTCGAAGCACTCGTTCCACTTCTTCTGCTGCTCGTCGCCCTCGGCGGCAAGAGCCTCGTCCATGAGACCGTGGAGCTTCTCCCACTCAGCGGACTCCTTCCACGGGCAACGGGTCTGCATCCAGACGTTGTCGCCGTACCACCAGTTGAGCAGCAGGTCGGGGTCAGCGCCGAAGCAGGACGGATCGCCAGGGGCAAGGAGGATATCGTAGGCCTCGCCGCCGTCGATGGCAGCGTAGGTGGCCGGCGAGGTATCGGTCTGGATGGTCACCTCGAATCCGAGAGCGTCGAGGTCGTTCTTGACCTGGGCGGCCATGCCCTTAATCTGCTCGTTGTCGGTGGTGCGCAGGGTGATGGCACCCGGGGTGATGCCGGACTCCTCGATGAGCTTCTTGGCCTTCTTGGCGTCGGTCTTGTACACCGTGGAAGCCTCATGATAGTTGGTGAAGCTCTTGGGCAGGTAGCAGCTGGCAGCGGTGGCAAGGCCGGCGAAGGTGTTGGTGATCATCTTCTCGGTGTCGAGCGCGTACATGACGGCCTGACGGACCTTGACGTTGTTCCAAGGCTCCTTGGCGACGTTGAACATGATGAAGCGGGTGCCGAAGCCCTGGACGTTGTCGATCTTGCAGCCAGCGCTCTCGAGCTGGTCGACGGCGTCAGCGGTGACGAGCTCCATAACGAGCGTGGAGCCTTCCTGCTGGGCGGTAACGCGAGCGGTGGGGTCGGTCAGGATGCTGTACTGGATCTTCTTATCCTCGGCAGCATACTCACCGTTGTACTCGGGGTTGGGAACCAGGGTGATCTCGGTATCGGAGATAGAGTCGTACATCCAGGGGCCGGAACCGATCGGCTGCTTGGCGCGATCCTCCTCGGACTGAGTAGCCGGGGTAACACGGATGATGGCCAGACGATCCTTGAGCAGGGAGAAGTTGGGGACCTTGGTCTTGACCGTTACAGTGCTGGCATCCTTGGCCTCGATGGACTCGAAGGGCTGGAAGAACGGAGCATAGGTAGCGGAAGCAGCGCAAGCGGTGTAGGAAGCGACGACGTCGTCAGCAGTGACCTCGGTACCATCGGAGAACTTGGCGCCCTTGCGGATGGTGACCTCGAAGGTAGTGTCGTCCACGGACTTGGGATCGTCGGTGGCGAGCTCGTTGAAGGTACTGTAGTCGTGGTAATCGATGCCGTAGAGACCCTCGACGACGTGCCAGTTAGCACCCAGGCCCACAGCGGAGCCGGTGCTGGCGGGATCGAAGCTGGACGGAGCGTAAGCGGAACCAGCGGTAATCACACCGCCGCCACGGTTGGCGGAATCGGCGGAACCGGAAGCGGAACCCTCGTCGTTGGAGCTGCCACCGCAGCCGGTGAGACCAAGCCCTGCGACAGCAGCGACGCTGCCGGTGAGGCCGAGGAACGAACGCCTGGACATACCCTTGTTGATGATGGCCATGTCTTCTCCTATCAATAGAGAATCTTACCCGGGAGCACCTAGACTTGCCCCCGCGCAACTTGCGGACGATATATACCTTACCTACCGACGAACCCAACTGAGGTGACGCGCTCGGCGACCGATACATACATACGCTTGAACGGTATTTACTACCGTTCACCGAATTCATTGACAAACGATTCGCCAGACAGTATGTATCGACGAGGTGAGATATCAGTCATCGTCAACCCGCAGGATAGCAGGGTTGTTCACCATGGCTAGTCAAACGTTTTAGCGTTAATAAAACCCGAAATCGACAGGTAATCGCCGCGAAATAAATGATTGAAAATCGGCCAATCATGTATATCAGTTGTTTAGAAGCACGTTTAGTTTTCGGAACGGTTGGCCGATGCCTGGGCGCGTTCGGCATTCCATGCAACAAGTGCCTCGTGGACCGCTTTGGCGACATCGGCCGGAACGCCTCGAACTTCCGCGATCTCTTGCTCGCTCGCCGCGCGCAAACGCTTCATCGAGCCAAAATGGCGCATAAGGGCACGTTTTCTGGTGGGTCCCACGCCTGGAACGTCATCGAGTACCGAAACCGTCATGGCTTTATCGCGCAATTCGCGATGGAACGTGATGGCAAAACGGTGCGATTCATCGCGCACCTGTTTGATTAGATAGAGCGACGCGGACCCGGTCGGAAGCACGACTGGAGTCTCGTCCCAAGGCACGAAAACCTCCTCATCGGCCTTTGCCAAGCCACAAACTGGTATATCGAGCCCAAGAGCCTCAAGTTGCTTGATCGCAGCGGTCAATTGCGGCTTACCGCCATCGACAACGAGCAAATCGGGGCGCGATCCAAAGCGCTCGTCGGCCATGCGCTCGGGAGCATAGCGTCGTCCCAAAACCTCGGACATCGACACGAAGTCGTTTGCCTCGTCCAATTCGGCCTGAATTTTAAAACGACGGTACTGGCTCTTGTCGGCGCGTCCGTTGGTAAACACCACCATCGAGGCGACGGTAAAGGTTCCGTGCAGCGTCGAGATATCGAAGCACTCGATACGCATCGGCGGCGCTGGCAGCGCCAGCGCGCTTTCGAGCTCCAGGAGCGCCTGATTGGTGCGGTCGTCAGCGTACCCCGTTCGCATCATGTAGCGCATGAGGGCATGGCGCGCATTTTTGGATGCCATATCGAGCAAACGGTGCTTTTCGCCACGCTGCGGCCTATGGAGATGGCAGGAACGCTCGCGCTTGCCCGCAAGCCATTCCCCCAGCGCCTCCGCATCCTCAAGCTCGACGGAAAGGTTGACCTCAGCTGGAATATCAGCCGTCTCGTCGTAATAGCGCTTAAGAAAGCCCGACTGGAGCTCTTCCTCGTCAACATCAAGACCCTTGTCGAGAATGAACTCGCAGGTGCGAACTGTTCGGCCCTCGCGAACGACGAAGACGCAAGCGGCGGAGATGGTCTCCTCGCGATAGAACCCGATGACATCGATATCGACACTGGAGGGAAAAACGACTTGCTGACGATCGTCCAGACCCCTGATGGCCTCCAAACGACGTTTGACGCGTGCCGCGCGCTCAAAGTCGAGCGCCTCGGCGGCATCCGTCATCTCGGAGGTCAGCTCATCGACGACATCCTTGCGATGGCCCGACAAAAAGCGCTCGACACGCTTGACGTTCTTGGCATAGTCTGCCGGGGAAATCGCGCCGACACACGCACCCGGGCCGCGCCCGACATGGTAGTCAAAGCAGGGACGCCCGTTTTGCGCGCAAATCATATTGACGATGTCTTCCTCGCCCTTGTGGGACTCAACGATACGGCGACAACGACGCCACTCCGCACAGGATGCGGAGCAGATGGGAATAACCTTGCGCAGCGTATCTATCGTCTCACGTGCCGCACGGCTATCGGTATAGGGTCCAAAATAGCGCGTTCCCGGCTTATGACGCTCACGCGTATATTTGATAGCGGGATACAGGTCGCCCTTTGTAATGGCGATAAAGGGGTAGCTCTTGTCATCCTTGAGGTCGACGTTAAAGTACGGATGGTACTGACCAATCAAATTGCGCTCGAGCACCAACGCCTCATGCTCGGTCTCCACCACGATATAGTCAAAGCTCGCCACCAGCTGCATCATCAGCGGAATCTTTTGACGCTCATCCTGCAGTGTCACGTATTGACGCATGCGGGCGCGTAGGTTTTTCGCCTTGCCCACGTAGATGACATCGCCCTTGGCATCCTTCCAAAGGTAGCATCCGGGCTGTGTGGGAACGCGCGAAACCTGCTCGGCAAGCGTTGTAATGTTGTCATGACCGGCCACGCGCACCTACTTGCGACGAAGCAGCGCCGAGACCTCGGGCATCTTAAGGACGACGGCAAGGCCAAAGGTAACAGCAAGCGAGACGACACCCGCAACGCAAACATAGCCAAGAGTAATCAGAATCGAACCGCCAAGCGCCCCGACAAAGTGCTCAAGCGCCCACATGACGCCGGCGCCTGCGGCAGCACCCAGGCCACCGAGCAAAAGGCCAAAGAAACCGCCATGTAGGATAGATTTGACCTGAAGGCCACGCAGACGACGACGCAGCCACCACAGCGAACAACCGACCAAGATCACGTAGTCGACGACATACGAAAGCGCGATTGCCGGCATGCCGAAGCCCAGCACAACGCCAAACAGCAGAACCGAGCCGGCCTGGCCGATGGCAGAATACAGGCAATAGCGACTATAGGGCTTCATGTCGAGCAAGGCAGAGAAGCTCTTCTGCATCAACACGACCACGCCGTAGAGCGGCAGCGAGAGCGCCAGGTAGACAAGGTACTCGGACACCAGCGTCACGCCGGATTCATCGAACTTGCCAGCACAGTAGATCATGTTGAGCGGACGCGCGAAGACAATCAGGTACAGCGCGAACGGAATCAGGAAGAACAGCATCTGGGCGACGCCACGCGAAATGCCCGTGCGAACGCTGTCGTAATCCTTCTCCTGCGCGTCGTGAGAGAGCTCGGTATAGAGCGCCGTCGAAAGCGAGGCGGCAATCAGCGCGTAGGGCAGCGTGTACCACAGGCGCGCATAGGCGATGACGGAAGGACCAGTCTCGGGCTGGACCACCAGCGCGGCAGCGTTGGTGATAGAAGTCGAGACAAACATGCACACCGTGGCGAGCAGCGTCGGGATACCGAGCGCAATCGTCTGCCGCAGTGCGGGGTCCTTAAAGTCGATATGGATATGGGGATGCACGCCGTGCTTGCCAAGCGCGGGGATCTGACATGCCATCTGAACAAAGACACCGAGGGTCGTACCGGCCGCAATCAAGATGATGCCGGCACGTTCGCCAAACTGTGCGGACACGGGCGCAAAACCCATAAAGCTCGCAATGACGATCACATTGTTGAGGACCGGAGCAAACGTCGACCAGAAGTAGTCGCGGTGTGCGTTGAGAACGCCCGAGAACACCGAGCCCAAACCATAAAACAGAATCTGGATGGCAAAGAAACGGAACATGAACGCAGCGGTATCCATGCTGCCGCCGTCACCCGAAAGGAACGATTGCGTCCAGATAAAGCCCGGGGCGAACACGGTCCCCAGCAACGAAATGCCACCCAGCACCAAAAGCAGAATGCCGAGCAGGTTGCCCACGTACTCGTTTGAGGCCTCGCGACCCTGCTCACGCCTCACGCCCATGTACACGGGCAAAAACGCCGTCACGAGCATGCCGCCCATCACGAGTTCGTAGAGCATATTGGGCAGGTTGTTGGCGACCTGATAGGAGGACGAGAGTAGCGACATGCCGATAGCGGCCGCCATTGCCCACGTGCGGATAAAACCGGTGACGCGAGACACGATAGTCAGGATGGTCATAAGCCCGGCGGAACGACCAACCGTGGAGTAGTCCGACGAGCCCATGTCGTCAGTGTCATCTCGCGACGAAGAAGCTTCGGATGAGGGTGTCTGAGGCGCAGATTCTTTTGCAAAATGAGCTCCGCGCTTCAATTCTTCCTGCGGCATCGCTCAGTCCTCTCTCGTAATCGCGGCAACCGTCGCCCCGCAAAATGCAATTAAATCATCGGGTGCAAGCTCGAGCTGATAACCACGCTTGCCTCCCGAAATAAAAATGGTATCCCAAAGGACACATGTCTCATCAATGAGCGTCCGGTAGCGTTTTTTCATACCGACCGGGCTGCAGCCGCCGCGAACGTAGCCAGTCGCCGCAAGCAAATCCTTCACATGCATCATGGCCAAGGACTTCTCCCCCGCGGCACGCGCGGCGGACTTTAGATCGAGCTCGTCGGCAACAGGGATGCAGCACACGACATAGTCGTTGGACGGTGTCACACAGACCAAAGTCTTAAATCCTTGACCGGGCTCCTCGCCAAGCTGCTCCGAAATCGCGACCCCCAGGCCCACCGACTCATCGCCATCGTCTTCGTACGTATGTAGAACATAGGAAATGCCGGCGCTTTCCAGCTCGCGCATCGCATTGGTTTTTGGCGTCTTTACAGCCTTTGCCATGACATATCCTTTCCCTCGCATTCGGACGCAAGGATTAAGTATATGTCCAATTCGGCTGCATACGTCACTTCGGCACAGCAAGCGCCATCGAATCACAAGGAGTCGATGGCGCCCATAAACTGAATCGCCTATTTATTGAGCATCAAGTTGAGCCTGGCGCTCCCGGTCACGCCTGAGCAACGGCGCCAAAAACTTGCCCGTATAACTCTGCGGACAGTCCGCAACCTGCTCCGGTGTACCCGAAACCACGACGGTTCCGCCGCCGTTACCGCCCTCGGGACCCATATCGATCAGGCGGTCGGCAACCTTGATGACATCAAGGTTGTGTTCAATCACCAGCACCGTGTTGCCCGCATCGACCAAGCGCTGCAGTACATCGAGCAGCTGGCGGACGTCCTCAAAATGAAGGCCGGTCGTCGGCTCGTCCAAAATATAGAACGTCTTGCCCGTCTGGCGTCGATGAAGCTCCTTGGCGAGCTTTACACGCTGCGCCTCGCCGCCCGAAAGCGTCGTGGCGGGCTGGCCCAGGCTCACGTAGCCCAAGCCTACATCGTACAGCGTCTGGAGCTTGCGCTTAATCTGCGGGATATTCCCAAAGAAGGCCAGCGCCTCGGTAACGCTCATGTCGAGCACGTCCGAGATGGTCTTGCCACGATAGGTGACCTCGAGTGTCTCGCGGTTGTAGCGTTTACCGCCGCAAACTTCGCAGGGAACGTAGATATCGGGAAGGAAGTGCATCTCGATCTTGATCTGTCCGTCGCCCTTGCACGCCTCACAGCGCCCGCCACTCACATTAAAGGAGAAACGACCTGGCGAGTAGCCGCGCGCCTTCGACTCCGGCGTACTCGCAAACAGTGCGCGAAGATCATCCCACAGGCCGATATAGGTAGCAGGGTTGGAACGCGGCGTGCGGCCAATCGGCGACTGGTCGATATCGATAACCTTATCGATACACTCGATGCCCTCGATTTTCTTATACGGACCCACAGGGCGCGTCGAGCGGTGAATGGCATTCGTAAGGGCAGGCGCAATGGTGTCGGTAACTAGGGAGCTCTTGCCCGATCCCGACACGCCGGTAACAACCGTAAGCGTACCAAACTCGATCTTGGCAGTAACGTTTTTGAGGTTGTTGGCTCGAGCGCCCGTAATTTTAAGGCAGCCGCGACCGGGTTTGCGCCGTTCATCAGGCACCCGGATCATTCGTTTGCCGGTCAGATAAGCGCCCGTCATCGACTCAGGACACGCCATGATATCGGCAGGCGTTCCCGCCGCGACTACGTGTCCGCCGTTGACGCCGGCGCCGGGCCCCATGTCGATCACGTAGTCGGCGGCACGGATTGTATCCTCGTCGTGTTCGACGACGATAACGGTATTGCCGATATCGCGCAGGCGCTCGAGCGTCTTGATCAGGCGCTCGTTGTCACGCTGATGAAGACCGATCGAGGGCTCATCCAGAATATAGAGCACGCCCATGAGACCCGCGCCGATCTGCGTTGCCAGTCGAATACGCTGTGCCTCGCCACCGGAAAGCGTCGCCGAAGCACGATCGAGCGTCAGATAGTCGAGTCCAACATCGACCAGAAAACGCAAGCGCTCCAGGATTTCCTTGACGATACGGCCGCCGATAAACCGTTGACGCTCGGTAAGTTCCAAGCCCTCAAAAAACTCGAGCGACTCACGGCACGACAGGCAACAAACCTCGTAAATGGACTTGCCGCCCACGGTGACGGCGAGCATCTCAGGGCGCAAACGAGCGCCGTGGCAGCTCGAGCACGGTTCCTCGCGAATGTACTTCTCCAGGCGCGCCTTGGTGTTCTCGTTCGTCGTCTCGGCATAGCGTTCGTACAGGATGTTGCGAACGCCCGAAAACTTTGTATCCCACTGGCTACGACGTCCGTCGAGCTTTTGGTAGTCGACCGAGATCTTCGTATCGCCCAGGCCATCCAAGAATGCACGACGCACGCGAGGGGGCAAGTCCTCCCACGGCGTATCGGCGCTCACCTTAAAGTGTTTGCAGACCGCAGCAAAAATCTGCGGATAGTAGTTCGAATTGCCAAACAGGCTACCAAAGACTCCGTCGGCAATGGACTTCGAGGGGTCCTCAATCAGCGCCTCGGCATCAACGGTTTTCTTAAAGCCCAGGCCGTCGCACTCAGGACATGCGCCATAGGGAGCGTTGAACGAAAAATCACGCGGCTGAAGATCGTCAATGGAGTGTCCATGCTCCGGGCACGCCAAGGCCAACGAATACTCCAGCAGTTCGCCCTCGGTCCCCTCGGGAGCATCGCGATCGGGCAGCATGTACACGTTTACATTGCCGTGCGCCAAGGCAGTCGCCTGTTCAACAGACTCGGCGATGCGGCCCAGAGAGTTTTCCCGAATCACGATGCGGTCGACCACGACCTCGATATCGTGCTTGAACTTCTTGTCCAGATCGATCGGATCGTCGAGCGAGCGCACTTCACCGTCGACACGCACGCGGCTAAAGCCCTCGGCGCGAAGGTCCTCAAACAGTTTGGTGTACTCGCCTTTTCGCCCGCGCACCACCGGTGCCAGCACAAACGCGCGGCGGCCCTCCCCCGCCGCCAAGACCTTGTCGGCAACCTGGTCGGTCGTCTGACGCTCAATGACGCGGCCGCATTCGGGGCAGTGCGGGGTGCCCACACGGGCGAACAGCAGGCGCAGATAGTCATAAATCTCGGTTACGGTGCCAACCGTCGAGCGAGGGTTTTTAGACGTCGTCTTTTGGTCAATCGACACCGCCGGCGAAAGGCCGTCGATTGAATCCAAGTCGGGTTTGTCCATCTGGCCCAAGAACTGGCGCGCATAGCTCGAAAGGCTCTCAACGTATCGACGCTGGCCCTCGGCATAGATAGTGTCAAATGCCAGCGAACTCTTGCCCGAGCCAGAAAGACCGGTAATGACCACGAGTTGGTCACGCGGAATGGAAACATCGATATCACGGAGGTTGTGCTCACGAGCGCCGCTAATAACGATAGAAGAATCAGACATGGAAGCTCCTTGCCTCCTATTGCATCGAATCATACTGTCGATGAGTTTAGCGCACTCGACGCGCACAGATGTTCGTAATACAAGATTCGCAGACCTTTAGCTTTGCGTATCGGGCGCTTTGTTTCTCGAAATGCCGTGGAAAGGTTACAGTAATCTAATACTGAACTTAATTTGCCGTAACAGAGGAACGTCCATGACCGAAGATATCCCCCTTGAAATCACTTCGAGTGACATGGCCAATCTGCCCATATTCATCGCCATCCTTATCGTGGCCACCGTCGTCGTGCGCGTGTATTTTTCAATCAAACACAATGAAAAGCCACCCATTGCCCGCGTCTTTTGGTGCGCGACGCTCCTCATCCCGCTCGGCATGGTAGCTGCATGGATTACGAATCAATTGCTCGTAAATGAGGACAGTTCCCTATGGGTCCTTTCTTATTCGGCGCTCGGTGCTGCCGCCGTCATACTTCTTGTCGAGCCCTTGGTTTCGGGACTTATCGACCAAACCGATCTTGCGACGGGAACGGTTGCCTGTATTTGCCGTGACATCCTTGTCATCGCCGCTGTTTCAGCGCTCTCGTTCGTTTCACTCGAAATTGCCTGCAACGAAACGTTCTATCGCATTCCCGCCAACTCATTCGGGTTTTCCGTCGGGCTGCTCGCGACGGTTCTGCTCTCCCTTTATTTGCTGGGACAGCGTCATGGAGGCGTCATGGCCCTCGTGCCCGTCGCCTGCTGCATCCTTGGCATTGCCGAGCACTTCGTCATAACGTTTAAAGGCGAAGCCATCCTGCCAAGCGATATCTTGGCCCTTGGCACCGCAATGGAGGTGAGCGAGGGATACGAGTTTACCTTTACCGCCGGAATCGTAACCTCTCTCGCCCTGCTGGAGATTTCCCTGGGGCTTCTTTCGCTTATCCGTCCGCGAAAGCTCCGTACGCCCACCCATGTCTTCCCCGCAATCGCCGCTAACCTCTGTGCTTTTCTGTTAGTGACCGTTGTGGGGCTCTCGGGCTTTTCCAGCATCGACTTGGAGCAGGCGCTGAATTTTGGATTTGACCGTTGGCGGCCCATCACCACATATGCGTCTCAGGGTTTTATCACTTCGTTCACCGAAATGGTCAACGAGTTGCCCATTGAGAAGCCCGAAGACTATACGCCCGATGAGGCGCAGAGCATCGAGCAGGAGCTCGCCGCCACCTACGACAGCACGTATGGCTCGAGCGAGCAGCGCGCGGCGGCCGTTGCCCAGTTCAATGAAATCAAGCCGACGATTGTTGCCGTCATGAATGAGAGTTTTAGCGACCTTTCGTGCTTTGAGCAGCTCCAGGCGGCCGGGTACACCGGCCCCGCATTCTACAACTCGCTTCCCGACACACTTGTTCGCGGCACCATGCTCGCTTCGGTCGCCGGTGGCGGAACGGCGAACTCCGAATTCGAATTTTTGACCGGAGCGACAACGGTCTTTGTCGGATTAGGCAAAATCCCCTATCAGCTATATCAGATGAATGGCGTCGACAGCCTGGCAAAGGACCTTAAGGAGCTTGGGTATACCGCTACCGCTATGCACCCGCAAAACCCCGTCAACTACCATCGAGATAAAATCTATCAGCAGCTGGGCTTTGGAGACTTTCTTTCAATCGGCGATTTCGAAGGTGCGCCCTGTTACCATGCCGGCGTATGCGACTACGCCACCTACGACAAGATACTCGACCTGCTTAGAACCGACGAAGCCCCGCAGTTCATCTTTGACGTCACGACGCAAAATCATGGCGGCTACGACTATGGCACCGTTCCCGCCGAGGAGCTTACAAACTATTGGGTCGAGGGAGCCAGCGAGGGTGCCAATAGCGCGCTCAACACCTATCTTACCTGCATCAACGCATCCGACCGGGACCTCGAGTACTTTATCAACGAGCTCCGCAATATCGGCAGACCGGTTGTCCTTGTCTTTTTTGGCGACCATCAGCCGAGCGCCGCAACGACTCTCAACGACGAGCTGTACCCTCAGGAAGATACGGCAAGCCACGCTTTCCGTATCTATCAGTCGACATATTTTGTCTGGGCTAACTATGAAATCGCCGGCAATACCGAGCTCAACGTCTACGACACCGTCGGGGCAAACGAGGTTGCAGCCATTACCCTTAATAAGATCGGCGCCCCGCTCACCGACTATCAAAAGGCTCTGCTTGCAACAAGGTCAGATGTGCCCACCATCAATGTCGCCGGCTACCTCGGTACCGACGGGCTGCGCTACGACTTGGAATCTGAAGACAGCCCATACGCCTCGACGATCAACAAGCTGCAGCGCATGCAATACCTCGAGTTCGCCAGCAAAGTTCAGTAAGCCCGCCCATTCGCTTGGACCCATCGTATTGCAAGCACGCTCGGCCCAAATGCATCGTAAATGACTCCCGCTCGCAAACGAGGGTACAATGACGCTCGTGTCACATCACGGGGCCCCGGCCCCAACATATACAAAGGAGTCATACATGGGTTGCGAGCACGCACAGGCCGCCGGCGGACAAACGTCGCCGTCGCAATTTGAGGAGAATACGCTGTCCGAGGTCAAACGCGTCATCGCCGTGCTTTCCGGCAAGGGCGGTGTCGGCAAGTCGTTTGTCACCGGTGCCATCGCCACCGAGCTTGCCCGTCACGGCCACAAGGTCGGCGTCCTCGATGCCGACATCACCGGTCCCTCTATCCCCAAGATGTTCGGTATGAGCGGACGCCACGTCCATGCCCTTGGCAACCTCATGCTGCCTGAAATCTCCGAGCACGGCGTCAAGGTCATGAGCTCCAACCTTCTGCTCCAAAACGAGACCGACCCCGTCCTTTGGCGCGGTCCGGTCATCGCAGGCGCCATCAGGCAGTTCTGGAGCGAGACCTCGTGGGGCCCCATCGACTACCTGCTGGTCGACATGCCTCCGGGAACAGGCGACGTCGCGCTCACCGTCTTCCAGTCACTGCCCGTCGACGGCATCGTCATCGTCACGAGCCCGCAGGATCTGGTCTCGATGATTGTCGCCAAGGCGGTCAACATGGCCGAGAAGATGAACGTCCCCATTCTGGGCATCGTCGAGAACATGAGCGATATTGTGTGCCCCGACTGCGGCAAGAAGATCGAGGTCTTTGGCAAGAGCAAGCTCCCCGAGGTCGCAGAGCGCTATAACCTCGACATCTTGGGCACGCTTCCCATTAATCCGGCACTCGCCGAGGCCTGCGATAAGGGCGAGGTTGAGACCGCGCTGCCCGATGGCATGTTGCCCAAGGCAGTCTCTGCCGTCGAGGCTATTACCCCGCACGAGACCGACGAGGCCTAAGTGAACACGAGCGCCTTCTATGACGTCCTGGTAATCGGCGGCGGGGCTTCAGGCCTCGCCGCCGCCATTACGGCCGCACGTGCTGGCAAAAGCGTCTGCATCGTTGAGCGCGATGTCGCCTGCGGCCTTAAGCTCCTTGCGACCGGTAACGGCCGCTGCAACCTCTCCAACGAATCGATTGATCCTCAGCGGTATAACCACCCCGCATTCGTCGAATCTGTCATGGGCCCCCAACCCGAACAAGAGCTTATGGGTTTCTTCTCCTCGCTGGGCATCATGACAACCTCCGAGGAAGGCCGACTGTACCCGCGCTCCCTTCGCGCCGAATCGGTGCGCGACGCGCTTCTCAACGTTTGCGACCGCCTAGGTATCACCTTAATCTGCGGAGCCAATATTGCCACGGCGCGCAAAGCTTCCGAAGGCTGGACACTCCAAATAGACCGTCCAGCGCGGGCACTCAAGGCAAAAAAGCGCGACGACCGAAAATCGGAGCTCCGCTCGCTTCGGAAAGCGCTCGCCGATGTCCCTCGCAAGAACGAGGCCCTGGAGGCACATGCCGTAATTATCGCCACGGGTGGCAACCCCACTGGTATCGCCGATACGTTTCGCCTCCCCCTCACTTCGCTGCGCCCCATCCTCTGCCCCGTATCGGCAACGGTCGTCGGCGATCGGGCGGCAATCAAGACGTTGGATGGCCTGCGCGTCCGCGCCCGCTTGACGCTCGCCCGCAATCATAATGAGCTCTGGCACGAAGACGGTGAAGTCCTGTTTCGAACCTTCGGTATCTCGGGCGTCGCTGTCTTCAACCTCTCCCGTCGTATCCAGCACGGCGATACGATCCTGCTCGACGTTTTCCCCGACCTCTCCAAAGACGAGCTGCTCGATATGCTCAACCGGCGCGTTGAGCTGCTCGGCGGCTTTTCGCCCCGCGATCCCCGTTGGCTCGACGGCATGCTCGCCCCGCAACTCTCCCGCGTCGTCTGCACGGCGTTCGAGCAGTGCCATCCAGGCTCCAACGATGTCATCCACCTGGTCTCGATCCTCAAGCACTTTAAGTTGCTCGTCGAGGGAACAGCCGAGGAGCGCTCGGCGCAGGTCACGCGTGGTGGCGTATCTGTCGAGAGCATCTCAACACCCAGTCTACGCGCGAGCAGCGCTGTCGACGCCCCGCTTTACGTCTGCGGCGAAGCGCTCGACATCGACGCCGATTGCGGAGGCTTTAACCTTGCGTGGGCCTGGCTCTCGGGCATTCGCGCTGCAAGCAGCCTGTAGCCGCGCAGTCTATAATCAAAAACGCATTCGGGCCGTCTGGGATACCGGACGGCCTCTTTCTTGCCTCTAAGGAGACCTCGATGATCGAAATCACCCAAGTCAACGTGTCGCTCGATGAAGCCGGAGATGAAAATACCTGCCTCATTGTTGGCAAGCGAGTCGCCAAGCGCATCCTACGTTGCAAGGACTCCGAGATCAAGTCCATCGAACTCCACCGCAAGTCAATCGACGCTCGCAAAAAACGAGACGTCCATTTTATCCTGAGCTTTCGTGTTGAGCTGACTAGTCCCCACCTCGAGCGAGAAGCGGTCGACAGCGTTGCCGAGCGTGACCGCTCGCGCGTACGCGCGATAGAAGACGATGAGCCTTCATTCCCCTCCCCCGTCTCCGACGCACCTCAAGAACGCCCTGTCGTTGTCGGCGCCGGATGCGCCGGCCTTTTCGCTGCGCTCACGCTCGCCAAAGCAGGTCTTAAGCCCTTGCTTATCGAGCGCGGCGACCCGGCATTTCGCCGCTCGCAGGCGATCGACCTCTTTCTAAAGGAGCGCATCCTCGACCCCGAGAGCAATATTCAGTTTGGTCTGGGCGGCGCGGGGACCTTCTCGGACGGCAAGCTCAATACGGGAACAAAAAATCCCGCCCATCGCCTTATCCTCGAAACCTTCGTCGAGGCGGGTGCGCCCCGCGATATTCTGTGGGATGCCAAGCCGCACATTGGCTCCGACATCCTTCCCAAGGTTGTCACCGCTATATCCCAGCGCATCGAGCAGCTCGGAGGTGTCGTCCGTTATCGAACGAAGCTCGTCGACATTCGCATCGACGCGTCTGGCGCCATCACCGGTATTGATGTCCAATCGTCCCAAGACGCCGCTTACGAGCCAATCGAGACAAAGCACCTCATCCTCGCCTGCGGGCATTCTGCTCGCGATATTTTTGAGCTCCTTAAGGACCACAACGTGGCCCTCGCACAAAAGACCTTTGCCATGGGCGTTCGCATCGAGCATCCGCAACGCGACATCGACAGAGCCCAATATGGAGCCTCGGCGGGACATCCAGCGCTCGGAGCGGCCCCCTACAAACTTGTTGCCCATCTTCCCAACGGCCGCAGCGTGTTCTCGTTTTGCATGTGCCCCGGCGGACAGGTTGTTGCCGCCTCTTCAGAACCGTGCCATCTGTGCGTCAACGGGGCCAGTCTCAATGCCCGCGACGGACGCAACGCAAATGCCGCCCTGCTCGTTAACGTCACGCCTGAGGACCTTCCCAACGATGACCCGCTCGCCGGCATCGAGCTCCAGCGTGCCTGCGAGGCGGCCGCCTATCGCCTGGGCGGTTCCAACTGGAACGCACCGGCACAACTCGTCGGAGATTTCCTCGCAGGACGCGCCAGCAAGGCGCCCGGAAAGGTAAAGCCCACCTATCCGCTCGGTGTGACCTGGACGGCAATTGACGAAGCCCTGCCGCAGCATATCGTCGAGTCGCTCCGCCTGGGACTTCCCCTACTCGGAAAAAAGCTACGAGGCTACGACCGTCCCGATGCCGTTCTTACCGGCGTGGAGACTCGTTCGAGCTCACCGGTCACTGTCACCCGAGACCGACCGTGCCATGCCGTGTCGACCCCGGGCCTCTACCCTTGTGGTGAGGGAGCTGGATATGCCGGCGGCATCATGAGCGCGGCCACCGACGGCATCCGTTGTGCTGAAGCCCTGATCGCAGACCTCTAACGCACGAATTCCAGCGCGCAAAAGACATAGGTCCCGAGCTCCACAGGGAACTCGGGGCCTGTTCGCTATTTCTTAAACCGTGCACCCTGGCGTTTTCTGCCCGATGCGAACGTGGAACCTTTGCGGGCCTGCGAACGTAAGCGCTCGATCGTCTCGTCCTCAGACGCACCCTCGAGCATCGCCCGAATCTGAACGACGGCATCGCGCAGGCGCGCCGCCTCCTCAAAGTCCATGGCGGCAGAAGCGTTGCGCATATCCTCTTCCATGGTTTCGACGATCCGCACAAGCTCGTCATGCGGCAGTTCTTCCAACTGCTCCGCAAGTGTCTGCTCGGGTGCCACCGTTTCCGGCACGCCGCCCTCGCCCGACTCATCGGGCGTATAGAATGCGCCATGGCCAAGGGAGTCGCCCTTCGAGCGCCCCTTGGAACCCACGGTTTTTTCGGCTTCGGCAATAAAACTTGAGATGTCGTTGATGGCTTTGCGCACCGTCTTGGGCACAATGCCATGCTCTTCGTTATATGCCATCTGAATCTCGCGACGGCGCTGCGTCTCCTCGATGGCCTCTTTCATCGAATCGGTCACAACGTCCGCATACATGATGACTTCGCCATCGGCGTTACGGGCCGCGCGGCCAATCGTCTGAATCAGCGAACGGCGGTTGCGCAAGAAGCCTTCCTTATCGGCATCGAGAATTGCCACCAGTGAGACCTCGGGAAGATCCAAGCCCTCGCGAAGCAGGTTGATGCCAACGAGAACATCAATCTTGCCCTCGCGCAGCGTTCGCAGGATCTCGACACGGTCCATTGTCGCCGTATCAGAATGCATGTAATTGACCTTAATGCCCGCATCAAGCAGATGGTCGGTCAGGTCCTCGGCCATGCGCTTGGTCAACGTGGTCACCAGCACGCGCTCCTTGCGGGCAACGCGCTCGCGAATCTCGTCCTCAAGATCGTCAATCTGACCGCGAACCGGACGCACATCGATCTTGGGATCGAGCAGACCGGTCGGACGAATAATCTGCTCAACGTCGTTCTGGCTCACCCGCAGCTCGTAATCGCCCGGCGTGGCCGAAACATAGATAAACTGGGGTATCCTTGCCTCAAACTCATCGAAACGAAGCGGGCGGTTATCGAGCGCCGAGGGCAGGCGAAAACCGTGTTCCACCAGCGTCACCTTACGCGAGCGGTCACCTTCGTGCATGCCGCGAATCTGCGGCACCGTCACATGGCTCTCATCGATGATGCAGAGCATATCCTTGGGAAAGTAATCGATTAGGGTAAACGGCGGCTCACCCGGCTTGCGACCGTCCAGATGACGCGAGTAGTTCTCGATGCCGTTGCAAAAGCCCATCGTCTCGAGCATCTCAAGATCATAATCGGTGCGCTGCTGCAGACGCTGCGCCTCGAGCAACTTGTCGGTCGCCTTGAGCTCCGCCACGCGCTTCTCGCACTCTTCGCTGATCGATTTCAGAGCCGCCTTGACCTTCGGCTTCTCGGTCACGTAGTGCGATGCCGGCCATACGGGGATGGCCTCGTACTCACGAAGCATCTCACCGGTGACCTCATCGATCTCGGCAATCAGCTCGACCTCGTCGCCAAAGAACTCAAACCGCAACGGATGCTCGGCATAAGGCGGATACACGTCGACAACATCGCCGCGCACGCGGAACGTGCCGCGTGCCAGGTCATAGTCATTGCGATCATATTGAATGTCGATAAGTGCATGGATAAAGTCATCGCGCTCGAGCGGCACCTTCTTGTCGACGTTTGGAGCCAGACCCGCATAGTCCTCAGGAGAGCCAATGCCATAGATACACGAGACCGATGCGACAACGATCACATCGCGTCGAGAGAGCAGCGATGCGGTCGCCTGATGTCGCAGCATCTCAACCTCTTCGTTAATCGAGGAGTCTTTCTCGATATATGTATCGCTTTGCGGCACATACGCCTCGGGCTGATAGTAGTCGTAGTACGAGACGAAGTAGACCACAGCGTTGTTGGGAAAGAACTCTTTGAGCTCGCTCGCAAGCTGAGCGGCGAGCGTTTTATTCGGAGCCATGACCAGCGTCGGCTTTCCCAGGGCCTCAATAGTCTTTGCCATCGTGAAGGTCTTGCCCGAACCAGTCACGCCCAGCAAAACCTGATAGCGGTCTCCGTCCCTCACGCCCTGCACAAGCGACTCAATGGCCTTAGGCTGGGAACCGGCAGGCTCATAGGGAGACACGACCTTAAACGGCACGTCAGAGCCTTCAACGCCAAAGCGCTTAAGTTCACCACCAACGCGTTCTACTTCAAATTCCGCCATGGATACTCCTAACTCATATATCTGCAGTATACGCAGGCGGCAGGCATAGTCCTATACGAACCGATCGGGATAGAGGGTCTTGTAGCGAACCCAGGCATTATTGACACGAATCAGATACGCCTGTGTCTCGGGAAAGGTGATTGCATTATGAAGCGACGTACTCTGCTGCGCCCATCCGTCGACATTGCCCATGCCGGCGTTATAGGCGGCAATGGCACTGTCAGTCGACCCGTCAAAATACGCTAGAAGATACGAGAGATACGCACAGCCAAACTCGATATTCGTAGCCGGATCGTTAAGGTTGTCGGCCGAATACTCGCCACCGTCGACAAGGCCTTTGGCGATCATATCCTGGGCAGTCTCGGGCATCAGCTGCATCAATCCCTGAGCACCCTGATTCGACTCGGCCTCGGAATCCCAATTCGATTCAGACTTAATGACAGCGCACACCAGATACGGATCCAGATTATGCGAAATACTGGATTGCTTTACATACGCCTCGTAGTCAATCGGATACAGCGGCTTAAAGAAAGCGGCAGGAGCATACGAGTAAACGAATGAGATAAGGCCGAAGGCAAAAACGGTAGCCAGCGGTATAAGGCGATACCACGTAAGGAAACGTGTCTTAGGCATCGGCCTCCTCCTTATCCACTACATCCCCGAACCCATGGCACGAAAGCCATGCGTCCAGTTGTTCAAAGAGCGAGTTATCGTCTGCCGCATTGTCAATCACAGTTGTAGCGAGATTGCACAGCGCAGACTCTTCGGGCTGGCAAGCAGAACGGGCATCGAAATCAGATGGCTCCATGCCACGTTGAATAGCGCGCTCGCGACGAACTGACAAAGGGGCGCTGATGACCAAAATTTCATCAGCCAAGCCAAATGCATCCTCAAAACCAGTCGGAGCAGAAACCTCGACCACCGCAAAGGGATAACGGGGAGACGAAACCGTACAACAAACCGGATCGAGAATCCTAAGCGAAAGCTGTTCAATGAGAACGGGATGCACAATGCCATTGAGCCGTGCGACCGAATCAGGAGAAGCAAAAGCTCGAGAAGCGAGGATGTTGCAGCGAATGACGCCATCCTCATCCAAAATGTCCCAACCGAATTCATCCGCGAGAGCATTGACGATATCAGAGCCCGGCACATACAGCGATTT
>DBEXMY010000072.1:0-1832 GCA_048168905.1 Collinsella sp.
TACGGCCGTGGTCGCGCCGTCGTGGTCGGCACCGGCATGAACACCGAGATGGGCAAGATTGCCGGCGCCCTGGCCGAGGCCAAGGAAGAGCTCACGCCGCTGCAGGTGAAGCTTGCCGAGCTCAGCCGCATCCTCACCATCATGGTGATTATCATCTGCGTCGTGATCTTTGGCGTTGATATCCTCCGCCACGGCGTGGGCAACGTCCTTACCGACCCGACTGCCTTGCTCGACACCTTTATGGTCGCCGTCTCGCTCGCCGTTGCTGCCATCCCCGAGGGCCTGGTCGCCGTCGTGACCATCGTGCTGTCTCTCGGCGTGACCAAGATGGCCAAGCGCCAGGCGATTATCCGTAAGCTCTCTGCCGTCGAGACCCTCGGCTGCACGCAGACCATCTGCTCCGACAAGACCGGTACCCTTACCCAAAATAAGATGACCGTCGTCAAGCACGAGCTCGCTGCGCCTAAGGAGAAGTTCCTGGCCGGTATGGCCCTTTGCTCCGACGCCCAGTGGGACGAGGAGTTGGGCGAGGCCGTGGGCGAGCCGACTGAGTGCGCGCTCGTCAACGATGCCGGCAAGGCTGGTCTCACTGGCCTGACTGCCGAGCACCCGCGCGTGGGCGAGGCCCCGTTCGACTCGGGCCGCAAGATGATGTCCGTGGTCGTCGAGACCCTGGACGGCGAGTACGAGCAGTACACCAAGGGCGCGCCCGACGTGGTGATCGGCCTGTGCACCCACATCTACGAGGGCGATAAGGTCGTCCCCCTGACCGAGGAGCGTCGTGCCGAGCTCGTGGCCGCCAACAAGGCCATGGCCGACGAGGCCCTGCGCGTGCTGGCGCTGGCAAGCCGCACCTACACCGAGGTTCCGGCAGACTGCAGCCCCGCTGCGCTCGAGCACGACCTGGTCTTCTGCGGCCTGTCCGGCATGATTGACCCTGTCCGCCCCGAGGTCGCCGACGCCATCCGCGAGGCCCATGATGCCGGTATTCGCACCGTCATGATCACGGGCGACCATATCGACACCGCCGTGGCCATTGCCAAGCAGCTGGGAATCGTCACCGATCGCAGCCATGCCATCACCGGTGCCGATCTCGATCGCATGAGCGACGAGGAGCTCGACGCGCACATCGAGGACTACGGCGTGTACGCTCGCGTCCAGCCCGAGCACAAGACCCGCATCGTCGAGGCCTGGAAGTCGCGCGACCAGATCGTGGCCATGACGGGCGACGGCGTCAACGATGCCCCGTCCATCAAGCGCGCCGACATCGGCGTTGGCATGGGCATCACCGGTACCGACGTCACCAAGAACGTCGCCGACATGGTGCTCGCCGACGACAACTTCGCCACCATCATCGGTGCTTGCGAAGAGGGTCGCCGCATCTACGACAACATCCGCAAGGTCATCCAGTTCCTGCTTTCGGCCAACCTTGCCGAGGTATTCTCGGTGTTTATCGCCACGCTCATCGGCTTTACCATCTTCCAGCCGGTGCAGCTGCTGTGGGTGAACCTGGTCACTGACTGCTTCCCCGCGCTCGCGCTGGGCATGGAGGATGCCGAGGGCGACATCATGAAGCGCAAGCCGCGCAACGCCAAGGATGGTGTCTTTGCCGGCAATATGGGCCTGGACTGCGTGGTCCAGGGCTTGATCATCACCGTGCTGGTGCTGGCGAGCTTCTTTGTGGGCGTGTACTTTGACATGGGCTACATCCACATCGCCGATATGATCGCCGGCAATGCCGACGAGGAAGGCGTGATGATGGCCTTCATCACGCTCAACATGGTCGAGATCTTCCACTGCTTCAATATGCGCAGCCGTCGTGCGTCGCTGTT